>JAUWHN010000036.1 GCA_030605865.1 Candidatus Portnoyibacteriota bacterium | reverse complement strand
AATTTCCGGATGGCCGTTTAGAAAATCTTTAGCAGGCATCATTTTTTTTCCCTCAAGCTGGACTTGTTTTAGAATCAAAATCCCGTTTCCAGTTTTGATTGCTAACTTTTTATCATCAGTCAGAAATACTTCGCCGACCTTGCTCCGCGCTCCGACGTTACGTCGGGATTTGCGGGGTTTTTTGTCTACATCCGCTTTTAGAATTTTTAGTTGTTTATTATTCCAGAAAGTAAATGTTCCTGGCCAAGGGTCAAGAGCCCTCATCATTCTTTCAATTTCTTCAGCGGATTTATTCCAGTCAATTTTTCCATCTTCTTTTTTAATAATTTTAGTAAAAGTTGCCTTAGAATGATCCTGGGGCCGGGGCTTGATTTTTCCTTCAATCCAGTTGGGCAAGGTCTTAATCAGTAAATCTGCTCCCAGATCCGCCAATTCGTTTGTTAATTCGTTGTACGTAATTTTCGAATTTCGAATTTCGAATTTCGAATTTCCCAATATTGGGCCATGATCCATTTTTTCATCCATCAGTATTATTGTTATTCCTGTTTCTTTATCACCATTTAAAATTGCTGTTTGAATTGGTGAAGCCCCTCGGTATTTTGGGAGCAGGGAAGGATGGATGTTTAGGGCGCCAAATTTGGCCCGTCCAAGACGAGGGTCAACTATCTCCAAAATTTCTTTAGGAATAATCTGACCATAAGCAGCTGCGATTATCAGGTCAGCGTTTAGTTTTTCCAATTGTAAAATTGGGAGTTTAACTCCCAAAGCCCATTTTTTTATTGGTGAAGGCGTTAGTTCTTGCTTTCTGCCAACCGGTTTATCCTCAACCGTAACAACTCCCATAATTTCAACTGAAGGAAGTTCGACTTCCTTCAGTTTTTTAAAAATCCTTACTGCAAATTCCGGAGTACCGATTAAAATTGTTTTAATTTTTTTCATACTTATCTGTAATTAGTATTCCATTAAGATGGTCGTTTTCGTGTTGGATTACGCGAGCCAACAATCCCTTGGCTTTTAATTTGAATTCTTTTCCGTCTTCATCAAGAGCTTTTATTTTTAGGGATGTGACTCGTTTTATTGGCAGAAATAGTCCGGGCAAACTCAAACATCCCTCTTCCGTCACGTCAGTTTTTTTGGAGATGGTAATAATTTTCGGGTTAATAAAGACATATTTTTTAGACAACTCTTTGGGTACAATAAAAAGGCGAATATTCTTACCAACCTGGCAAGCTGACAGCCCAATCCCATTATTTTTATTCATTATCTTCAACATATCTTTTGCTAATTTTTGGATATCATAATTTACTTTCTTTATCTTAAGAGATTTTTTACGCAAAATAGGGTTATTTTGTCCAATTTGAATTTTTAGTGTTGACATAAGTTTGAATTTTTATAACAAGTTTTCAGGGTCAACTTCAATTTTCCAATTTGGGGGCACAATCATTAGGAGTTGGTTTCTGATTCTTGGTTCTTGTCTGCCTGCCAGCAAGGCAGGGTTCTTGGATTTGATAACAATGTTCCAGCGGTGTTTTTCTCTAATTTTGGGAATAAAAGCCGGCACTGGACCCAATAATTCTAAACTATTAACTTCAAACTTTAAATTCTTTATTTGTTGTTTTAATTTTTCTAATAGGATTTTCGCCTCATCTTCGGTTTTTTTGGGGTCTTTGTGTTCAAAGCTTAGTTTTATAATTTGAGAAAAAGGAGGGTAGCTTAGAACTTTCCGAATTTTAATTTCTTCATTATAGAATTTTTTCCAGTTATTGTCAACGGCGTTAATAATAGCAGAGTTTTTTGGATTGTAGGTTTGAATTAAAAATTTCTTTTTGCTCATTGATCGGAGCTGGTTTAAAATTTTAAAAACTCGTTCAGAACTTCTATAATCAGGTAAATTTAGAATAGTTTCAATAGAAACAACTCCTATCAAATTTATTGGCCTTATATCTTTCTCAAACAACATTTGGGTGCCAATTAAAATGGCACCCGCCTTGCCGCGAGGCAGGTTTTTAAACCCGTTGAATTTATCTATGATTTTCCATTGTTCAGCCGGGGTCTTGGCTCTATCGCTGTCTAATCTAAATACTTTTGTTTTGGGTAGAATATTTTTTATTTCCATTTCTACTCTTTGAGTACCAGCACCAAAATATTTTATTCTATAGCCCTTGCAGTTCGGACAAAGTGTCAACGGTTTTTCCTCGTTTCCACAATGATGACATAATAAATAGTATTTAGTATCTTGTATTTTGTATTTAGTATTCTCATGATAAACGAGAGGAACGTCGCAGTAAGGGCATTTTAGCACATGACCGCAGTCCCGGCAAAGGATAAAAGTCGCAGTTCCCCGGCGGGAAATATAAAGAATAGATTTTCTGGCCTTTTTTAATTCTTTTTGCAACTCGTCACTAAGAATCGAATAGTTGCCTTTTTTAATCTCCTTTCGCATATCCACTAGTTTTGTATTTTGTATCTTGCCCGTCCCGCTGCGCGGTGCGCGGCCGGGGTATCTTGTATCTTGTATTTGTAATCTGTATTTATTTTTTTGTGCCCAGTAATAAGTTTCTACGGAAGGATGTGTGCTTTTTAGAACGATTTTCGCTTTAAATATTTTAGCTAATTGAAGGGCAACCTTTTGAATATTATAATAAGGCTGTCTGCCCCAGGATACATATTTTGGACTATCGGCATTTTCTATGATTATTGATTTTAAATTCTTAAAGGGAAAAAAAACATTCTTTTTGGTTTCTGGTGTTAATTTCAAGGTTTGTTTGTTGATGATGGGCATTTGATAGCTTTCTCGAGGAACGAATAATTTTGTAACCAATCCTAATGGAGAAAAATAGTATTCTGAAAACCAAAAAAGGAGTTTGAATTGATTTTTGGTCAAGACCGGATTTTTGGAAATAACTTTTTCAATTGGTTTTAGTTTAAAAGAGGTGCCTTTCTTTATGTCAATTTTCTTTTTTTCCAGATTTTCTGAAGAGAAAACAATGGCGTTTGTTTGCTTTTTGCGAAGGGATATTTGCACCAAAGCCCCTTTAGGCAATTTTTCTTTAAAAAAATAGCTCAAGATTTGAGAATTGGGGTAGGGGATTTTTACAAGAGGGATAACGTTTATTATATACATCATTTTCAGTCTATCATTTTAAAGCCAAAAACAAAAGCATTGTAGTAAATCCCCAAAGTTTGTCAATTAATAAAAGAAATGATAAAGTAAAAGATATGAAACGACGTCTTTTTATTGCTATTAATTTGCCGGAAAATATAAAAAACAAGCTTATTGACTATCAGAGAAAGTGGGCGGATTTACCGGTGAGATGGACGTTGAAAAACAATCTCCACATCACTTTGGTTTTTATTGGTTATGTTAGTGATGATGAGATGTATGAGATTATAAATATTGTTAAGGAAGTGGCCAGACAACATAACCCCTTTAATATTAATTTAAAGAGAATAATTCTGGGCCCACCTGATAAGCCGGCAAGAATGTTTTGGGTAGAGGGAGAAAAAAGTGAAGAATCAGCAAAGCTTAAAAATGACCTTGAGGACTCGCTTTTAAAGGGAACGAGAGGAGCTTATCGGCCCCATATTACTTTAGGTAGAATCAAGCAGGGACAGTGGCAAGAATTAGATTCCAAACCCCAGGTGGATGAAAAATTTGAATATAGTTTCTCAGTGGAGACAATTGAAGTGATGCAAAGCAATTTAAAAAGAACCGGAGCAGAGTATTCGATTTTGGAAAGCGTAGGGTTGGAATAGAAAATATGAAAATAGATATCTTCGGTGTGAAAATTGATAATTTGACAATGGATGAAGCCCTGGAAAGAATAAAGGGTTTTGTGGTTTTGCCATATTCAGAGTTTATTGTAAGGGCACAGAAAGATGAAGAGTTTAGAAATATTTTAAATAGTGCGGACTTTTGTTTATGCGAGGGAAAAGGATTATGGTTAATGACACGATTTTTAAAAAAACCAATCAAAGAGCCAATCAGCGGCGTGGATTTAATTCATAATTTAAGGGGCAGGATTTTTTTGCTTGGCGGAAAAGAAGGAGTGGCAAAAAAGGTAAAAGAAAAACTAAATACAAAAGTTGTTGGCACGGAACACGGACATCAGGACTTGAAAAAAGTTATCAAAAAAATAAATAAAGCTAAGCCGGAGATTTTATTGGTTGGCTTGGGGAGCCCAAAACAGGAGAAGTGGATTTATGAAAATTTAGCTAAAATGCCCAGCCTAAGGTTAGCAATTGGAGTTGGTGGAGCATTTGATTTTATTTCCGGCCGTGTTAAACGAGCCCCTAAATTTCTTCAAAAAATCGGTCTGGAGTGGTTATGGAGGTTGATTCTTCAACCTTGGCGAATAAAAAGGGTTTTTGAAGGAGTATTTGGTTTATTTTGGCTGGTTGTAAGAACAAAAGTTAAAAATAAATAAGCATGAAATTTAATCTTAAAAAAATCATTGAATTCATTTTTCCAATAAACGAGCTGAAAAGCATATTTAGAGCCAGGGTGCTTTTAGTAATTATTACTGGCTGCTTATTTTTATTAATTCTGTGTTTAATGCTGTTTATATATCAACTTTATACACCTCTAAGCAAGGGTGAGGCAGAAGAAGTTTTTGTTATTCAAGAAGGGCAGAATTTGAAAGAGATTGCCCAGAATCTTAGAATAGAAAGGATAATCGGTAGTAAATGGACTTTTATTATTTATGTGTTTTTAGAGGGCAGAACCAAGAGTCTTCAGGCTGGAAAATATAGTTTAACTTCAGATATGAATATTGTTGAGGTTGCCAAAAAGATTATCAATGGCAAAACAATTCAGGATTGGGTAAAAGCCACTTTTCCCGAAGGCTGGACTAATAAACAAGTAGAGGAAAAACTTGTTGAATTAGGGATAATTAGTCTTGAAAAACATAAGTTTTTTACAATATCCACCGAGAGCTTTCCCTTTTTAACTGATAAACCTACGGGTCCCAATCTTCAGGGTTATTTATTTCCTGATACTTACTATTTTGAAAAAGGATCGATTATTGAAGAAGTGGTCAAGAAAATGTTAAGAAATTTTGGGGAAAAGCTAACCCAGGATTTACGTGATGAAATTGAACAGCAGGGGAGAACTATTTATGAGATAGTCATTATGGCTTCTATTTTAGAAAAAGAGGTCATAACTGACGAAGATAGGGCAGTTGTTTCGGGTATTTTTTGGAGGAGGATAAAAAGTAATTATCCTTTAGAATCCTGTGCCACTATTGCTTATGTCTTGGGGGTTGATAAATGGAGGTATAGTTATGAAGATACCCGGATTGAATCTCTTTTTAATACTTATTTAAATATTGGTTTACCGCCATTGCCAATTAATAATCCCGGCCTTTCAACAATCCGTGCCGCAATTTACCCTCAAGAAACAGATTACAACTTTTTCCTCACCGATCCGGAAACCGGAAAAACAATTTTTTCCAAAACTTTTGAAGAACACGGCGCCAATAAGATGAAATACTTCTGAGTTATTCACAGTTATCACTTGACGTTAAATTTTAACCCTGCTAAAATTTATGTATAAAACTGACAAAGCTTAGCTTTGCCATTTTTTCTTGCTATTTTTTTATTTTTGTAATAGGATAAAAATGATGCGAAAAGAAAGTTTTAAAAATAATAACATTTATCATATTTTTAATAGGGGAGCGGATGAGCGAGACATTTTTTTAGATGGGGATGATTACCAGCGTTTTTTAGATTTTGCCAGAGTTTATCGTTATAAAAACTTACGCCTAAGGGCTCTTCAAAGCCAAAAAATGACGAAGCTTAGTCCTACCAGCTTGAACCGGATAGCCAGACCCTTGGTTGAAGTTTGGGCTTATGTATTAGTAAAAAATCATTTTCATTTTATTTTAAGACAATTGGTTAGAAACGGTATAACTAAGTTTATGCATAAATTGGGAACCTTATATACTTTATATTTTAACGAAAAACACAAGAAGCCAGGACGATTATTTGAAGGACCGTTTAAGGCAATTTCCGTGCCCGAAAATAATCATTTGTTTCTCCTCTCTTTTTATATTCATTTACACCCTGCTGAATTTCTCGCCGTTCCGAAGCTGAAAGGAGGAAAAATTAAAAACTGGGAGGAAATGTTAATAGCCATGGAAGAGTATAAGTGGTCTAGCTATTCAGTATATCTTGGGAGAAAAGAAAACAAGTTAGTTAGTCAGGATTTCATCCTTAACTGTTTTAAAAAGTCAAAAAATAGTGATGGCGTGAAGGAATACAAAAAATTTATAGAAGAAGGATTGCGCGAGGGAAACAAAAGACTTCAAAAAATAGAGGAGCTTTTATTGGATTAGCCAGTTATCCACAGTTGTATATTTATTTAAAAAGTAATATTATATTAATGTATGGAAAATGAATTTAAAAAAAGTCATCTTTCTCAATGGATGGGTGATTCGGGCAAACCTATAAAGCGTTTTCAGCGGATATTAAAAGTATTCAATAAATTTATAGCAAATCTTTTTTCTAAGTTTACTAAATGGATAGCTGGCTTGAAAAAGTTGTTAAATCAACATCCTCGATTAAAGATTATCGGGATTGTTGTTTTGTCGCTTTTAATAGTAGGTGTCGCTATTGGTATTTGGGTTGGTATTGGCGAGAAAAAAAATAAGCTGAACATTCCCAATGAATATGAATTAATCGAGGGGTCAAGAACCGTAGGTGAGATAGAAAGAGATTTAAGCGAACAATTTCAGGAAATAGTAAACGAGGAATTCAAAGACACTGGTTATAGATACGCAATCTATTTAAGACTTATACAAACTGAGTTGGAAGAAAAGGTAGGAAGTTTGCTCGAAGTCTACCCAGTAACTGCTAATTCTTGGGATAATCTCTTTCGTCGTGACCGAGAAAAGCTTATTGAAAAGTTTGTTAAACTTTATAAAAAATACATAACTAAAAAATTCGGCCAGATTCACATTAGAAATAACGTACGAGTTTTAGCAGAGGCGATTTGGGGAGAGGGGAAGAAGCTAAATGTTGATATTAAGAAATAGCAGTCGTAAATTACATTTGTAAAAACAATAAAATATTAAAGTAGGGAATTTCGCTTAGTTGTGCGAAATTCCCCCAAAAAGTGGTAAAGCTTAGCTTTGCCACTTTTTAGAGAAAATGTATCTAAAAAAGCGACGAGGAAATAGTAAGAAATAGCTTAAAAAATAGCAAAAAATAACAAAAAATGGCAAAGCTAAGCTTTGCCATTTTTTATCCACAGGCAAGGATTACTTGACAGCCGTTTTTTTGGTATAATAAATAAAGAACATTAAATAACGTATATATTATATATAATATATTATTTATTAATTTTTTAAAATGGGAAAGCTTATTAAGAACAACCTGGGAAATCTTATAATGATGACCGTCATCGCAATTTTAGCTACTGGCGGGCTTTTTTATTATTCCTCTATTCGTACTAAGGGAGCAGAAACTCAGGAAATAAAGATAATGCCTACTGATTATTCTGGCAGCTGGAGCAATCAAGGAACAGCTTTAGTTCAAGATCTTGGGCCGGAAGCGAGTTTTGAGGAATTTAATGGAACAAACTCTACCTACCCTTTTGGAGAAGAAGTGACCAGTGAGCCAGAAGAGGAGATTTTAGAAGAATTAGCCTCATTATCCGAAGAATTTAACGATATATCAACATTATCAGAAGAATTTCTTGAGGAGGAAATAATTGTTTCTCCAATAGAGGAAGAAGCATTATCGCCATCAGAGCCAGCTTCGCCGAGTGAAACCTCAAGGCTGCCATTTATTTTGGGGGTGATTTTAGAATTGCCGAAAGTTTCAAAATTGTTCGGAATAGAGAAGTTGGTTGCCTCGGAATCACCAGAGACAGTAGAGCAAGAAAGTAATGAGCAAGATGTTGATATATCAACTATCTTGGATACTGAAGAAGTGGCGACGGAAAATGAGGGAATGGCCACTTCTAGCGAAGAGATAATTGATGAGGATGCTATTTATGTGGAATTGGTGCCATTGGAGGAGTTGGAAACGGCGACAGAAAGCACAGAGAGTGAAGAATTAGCTACTTCAAGCGAAGAAATAATTGATGAATTAATAAGTGATGAAACAGCTACAGCAAGCGAAGAAGTGATAGAAGAAGAAATTATTGAGGAACCGATAGAGCCTGTTATAGATTTTGCGCCCGGGTTTGTTGAGAGTAGATTAGTGTTTTCTGGGTTTGATGTACCGGAGAGCTTCATAGTAGCAGAGCTTAGCTCTATCGAGGATGAGGAGATAAGCTTGGCCACTATTTCGGAAAGTGAAGAAGAGAATTTGGCAACTGAGAGAGAGGAATTTATTAAGGGAGAAATAGCCACAAAGAGTGAAGAAGAGGAAGTGATAAACGAAGCATCTGGTGAAGCAAAAAAGGAAATCAAAAATGTTCAGTTGAGAATGTCTTTGGCTTTTGAGGGTGGAGGCCCCCAGGACAGCGTCATCATCGAATACAATTATGATGACAATTGGAATTATTTAGCAGAATTTCGCACAAGCGATCCAAACTCTAATGCTACAAATAACGGTTATTGGCTCTACGGTCTGCCAATTTTTGAGAGCTGGGAGGATTTGAATAATCTAAAAGTAAGGTTTACATATCGGGGAATATTACCAAATCCAATGATTCCCATAGGAGAAGGGAATCAACCATTCGGTTCAGTTTATTTAGATGCTCTCTGGTTGGAGGTTGAATATGAAGGGCCAGAAGCAGAGGAAGAAATAACAGAAATAGAAGAAGAGGAAGAAGAGGAAGAAATGGCCATT
>JAUWHN010000004.1 GCA_030605865.1 Candidatus Portnoyibacteriota bacterium | reverse complement strand
GGAGTTATCGTGTATCAGGAACAGGTTATACAAATTGCCAAGGACTTGGCTGGTCTTAGTTCTTCTGAAGCTGATGTGTTGCGGAAAGCAGTGGGTAAGAAAATAAAAAAACTTCTTGACGAACAGTCAGAGAAAATGATTCAAGGAATGGTGAAGAATAAGATTGAAAAGCGAACCGCTCAAAGAATCTGGGAGTTTTTCGAACCCTTTGCCCGTTACGGCTTCAACCGGAGCCATGGAACTTGTTATGCTATGATAGGTTACCAAACTGCTTATCTTAAAGCTCATTATACGCCGGAGTTTATGACCGCGCTGATGAATGCTGAACAGAAGGATATTGAAGAAATTGCTAAACTGGTAAGTGAGGCAAAAAAAGAGGGGATTGACGTTTTGCCGCCTGACATCAATGAGAGTTTTGAGGGATTTACCCTTGTAGGGCCATCCATAAGATTTGGATTAGCAGCCATTAAAAATGTCGGTCATAATGTTGTTGAGGTAATTGTTAAGGAACGAAAGAAAAACGGGCCCTATAAATCAATTGATGATTTTCTTAATCGATCCGCCTCTGGCGGAGAGTCAAAAGACCTTAATAAAAAATCTCTTGAGAGCTTAATTAAAGCCGGCGCCTTTGATGGAATAGGAGAACGCGGTCAATTATTAGCGAATTTAGAAGGGATGCTTAATTATTCCAAAGAAATTAAAAAAGCCAAATTCAATGGCCAGACAAATCTTTTTGACTCTCTTTCTTCAGAACCTTCCAATCTGTTTGCCTTAAAGACAAAAGAAGATTCAGGATATAAGGAGGGCGATAGAGTAATTTGGGAGAAAGAATTGCTCGGCATTTATGTTTCAGAGCATCCCCTGGACAAGCACCGGTCATTCTTAGAAGAGAATACAAGTATAAGCACCATTAAGTCTCTTGGGCAAGGTCGGGCTGGTAAGAGGGTTCAGATTGCTGGTATAATAAATACGATAAAGAAATTTATCACCAAAACCAACAAGCCAATGCTTTTTGTTGAATTAGAGGATTTAACCGGAAAGATTGAAGCTCTGGTTTTTCCAACTGTTCTTGACCAAGACCCGGTTGTCTGGCAGGAAGGGAAAATTGTAATCCTTTCCGGCCGGTTAAGTGATAAAGACGATCAACTAAAAATCCTTTGCAATAAAGCAGAGGAGTTAATAGATGAAAATTGATACAATAAGACATTCTATTTCTCATATAATGGCTCATGCAGTCGCAGACCTTTTTGGAAAAAGGGTGAAATTTGGCATTGGGCCGACAATTGAGAATGGGTTTTATTATGATTTTGCCTTGCCCTCCGTAGCTTTAGCGAAGGAGGGACTTGCCTTTAAACCAGAAGATTTACCACGTATTGAGAAAAGAATGCGGGAATTGATTAAGCAGAATATAAAATTTGAAAAAAGTTTGATGTCCAAAAAGAAGGCTATTGAATTTTTCAGGAAATCAAAGCAATCCTATAAAGTCGAGCTGATTAAAGAGTTGAAAACCAAGAACGCCACTATCTACAAATCCAACGACTTTATAGATTTATGCGCTGGACCTCATCTAAGGTCAACTAAAGAAATTAATTCTGATGCTTTTAAACTGACTAAAATCGCCGGCGCTTATTGGAAAGGTGATGAAAAAAATCCCATGCTGCAGAGAATTTACGGAGTAGCTTTTAATACTAAAAAAGAGCTTAATGATTATCTTAGAAAACAAGCAGAAGCTGAAAAACGAGACCATCGTTTACTGGGCCAGAAATTAGATTTATTCAGCGTTGATCAAGAAGTGGGGCCGGGGTTGATTTTATGGCATCCCAAAGGAACAATTTTGAAAAATACAATTGAAGAATTCTGGAGCAAAGAACATGTTAAGAATGGATACGAAATAATTGATACTCCGCATGTTGGCAGATTAAAACTATGGCAAACCTCGGGTCATACTGATTTTTACAAAGAAAGTATGTTCGGCTCAATGGAAGTTGAAGGAGATAAATATTTAATCAAGCCAATGAATTGTCCTTTTGCAATGAAGATATATAAATCCAAGATCCGCAGTTATCGGGATTTGCCTATCCGTTGGGCAGAATTAGGAACTGTTTATCGCTATGAGCGTTCTGGCGTTCTTCATGGATTGGTCAGGGTTCGGGGTTTTACCCAAGACGATGCCCATACTTTTTGCACCCCAGAACAATTGAGTGACGAATTAGCCAAAACCTTTAAATTCGGCATTAAGCTCCTTAAGGCTTTTGGTTTTAAGGATTATAATATTTGTTTGGCTACCCGTCCTAAAAAATATGTAGGAACTATAAAAAATTGGGAAAAAGCCATTAAAACATTAAAATACGTTCTTAATAAATTAAATCTGAAATATGAAATTGACGTAGGGGGCGGGGTATTTTACGGTCCTAAAATTGATCTTAAAATTAAAGATTCGTTAGGAAGGGCTTGGCAATGCACTACTGTTCAGTTTGATTTTAATTTGCCGGAAAGATTTAATATAACTTACATTGACAGAAAGGGCAAAAAGCAAAGGCCATATATAATTCATCGGGCTTTGCTTGGCTCAATAGAGAGATTCGTTGGGATTCTGCTAGAGCATTATGCAGGTGCTTTGCCTCTTTGGCTTTCTCCAGAACAAATTTGGATTATTCCGGTTGGTAATCGGCATAATAGATACGCCAAGGAAATTGCGAACAGGGTTCAGGATTTAGGGTTCAGGGTTCAGGCAAAAGATGAGAATGAGACGGTCTCTAAAAAAATCCGTGAAGGTGAAATTCAAAGAATTCCCTATATGTTAGTAGTCGGCGATAAAGAACAAAAATCAAACTCCGTCCGCGTTCGAAACAGGAAAAAAGGAGATATTGGAATGATGAAATTAGATAAGTTTATCGAGAAAATAAATGAGGAAATAAAAAGTCGCAAATAAAAAATAATTAATAATTAATAAAATATGAAGTATTTAACTTTTATATCTATATGTTTTCTTATAATTAGTGGATTGTTTTTGGGTAGCGTTGCTATTGCTCAAGAAAATAATGATGAGGATGTGACAGCTGAAGATTTGGGGGTTTCCGAACCAAAGACTTTGCCCAATAGCCCTTTTTACTTTCTAAAAAGCTTCTGGCGAAATTTGAGACTTACATTTACTTTTAATTCTGTTAATAAAGCAGAGCTCCGACTTAGCTTTGCTAATGAAATGTTAATCGAAGCAAAAAGATTAGCTGAAGAAACTGATAATCAAGAACTTTTTCAAAGAGCTATTGATAAATATCAGGGACAGATGGAAAAATTACAAACACGAATTGAAAAAATCCAAGCAAAAAGCGAAGATAATCCAAAGGCAGACGCTTTCCTTAATAGATTTAATAGAAAAATTGAACTTCATGAAAGACTGATGGAAAAATTAGGTGAAAAACTTGAAAATCCCCAAGCCCAGGAAAAAATAATGGAAGCAAAACAAAGAACAATACAACACCTCAATCAAGTAAAAGAAAAGCTTATAGAAAAATTTAAAAACCGTGAAGGGAATTGTAAAAACCTTTGTGGCGATGGGACGTGCCAAGAAATAGTTTGTATGGCAATTGGCTGTCCTTGCCCAGAAACCCCAACAACTTGCCCTGAAGATTGTAAATAAAGATAAAAAACAAAAATCGTCCCAATACTTTACTAATTAGGACGATTTTTGTAGTCTAAAATAGTATGGAAAAATATTATATCAAAACCTACGGCTGTCAGATGAATGAAAGTGACTCGGAACACATTGCTAGTTTTTTGGAGAAAAAAGGATATAAAAGCACCAAAGATATGAATAGTGCCAATTTAATTGTGGTTAATGCTTGTTCCGTTCGCCAATCAGCTATTGATAGAATTTTCGGCCTCAAGCAAAAATTCAAAAAACTAAGAATTATGAACCCCGAATTGCGGATTATCTTGACTGGTTGTGTTTTAAAATCTGATAAAAAGAAATTTGAAAAATTCTTTGATGAAGTTTTAACTATTGAAGAATTTTTAGGCAAAGACTATTTATATCTGGAAGCTAAACATTTTTGTTCTGATTCAGCTTTTGTACCGATTATGACTGGTTGCGATAATTACTGCGCTTATTGCGCTGTTCCGTATACAAGGGGTCGGGAAAAATCCAGGCCAATGAAAGAAGTTATTGAAGAAGTAAAAGACTTAATCAAAAAAGGATATAAAAAAATAACCTTGTTGGGACAGAATGTAAATAGTTATAAACATGGTTTTGTACAGCTTCTTCAAAAACTTAATAGCATTCCCAACAATTTTAAGATTTATTTTTTAACTAATCATCCAAAAGATATGTCTGATGAGTTAATTGAAACAGTTGCCAATTGTAAAAAGATTGCCAAGGAAATTCATTTACCCATTCAAAGTGGCGATGATGAAATTTTAAAGAAGATGAATCGGGGGTATACAATTAGACAATATAAAAATTTAGTTAAAAAAATTCGCGAAGAAATTCCCAATGTTAAAATTTCTACCGATGTAATTGTTGGGTTTTCAGGAGAGACCGAAGAACAGTTCCAAAATACGGTTAAATTATTTAAGAAAGTAAACTACGACACAGCCTATATTAATAAATATTCTCCCCGTTTCGGCACAGCTGCTTATAAATTAGAGGATAACATATCATGGGAAGAGAAAAAAAGGAGATGGAAGATTTTGGATGAGCTCGTAAACAAAAAGCCCAATAAGTTAATAGTTATTTTGGGTTCCACAGCAAGCAAGAAGTCTGATTTGGCAGTAAAAATTGCCAGGGCTTTTAATGGAGAGATTATTTCTGCTGATTCCAGACAGGTTTATAAGGAAATGAATATTGGAACCAATAAAATAACCAAGAAAGAAATGCAGGGAATTTCTCATTACCTTTTGGACATCGCAAGTCCAAAAAGACAATTTACAGTTGTTCAGTATCAAAAAAAAGCCCTTAAGGCAATAAAGAAAATTTATAAAAAGGGGAAAACCCCAATTCTTTGTGGGGGAACAGGTTTCTATATTCAGGCCGTAGTTGATGGATTGGCCATTCCAGGAGTTAAGCCGGATCAAAAATTAAGAAAGAAATTAGAAAAAGAAACAACCGAAGCTCTTTTTGAGAAATTAAAAAAACTTGATCCTCGCCGAGCTAAAATAATTGATTTCAAAAACAGGCGGCGATTAATCCGGGCTTTAGAAATTATTATTAAGACCGGGAAATCTGTTCCAAAATTAAAAAAAGAACCATTGTTCGAGGTTTTTTATATTGGTATTAAAAAATCCTTACCAGAGCTGAAAAAAGCAATAAACAAAAGAGTTGATAGAATGATTAATCAGGGCCTGGAAAAAGAAGTAAAAGAATTAGTTAAAAAATACGGCTGGACAATAGTTTTGAAAAATGCCATTGGATATTCCTCCTTCGCTTCCGCCTTTGCCCCCGCTTCGCCAAGGCTATGCCGGGCAAGCAAGGCTTCGGCGGACAAGAAAGCTACGGAGGACAAACAAGAAATCATAGATGAAATAAAGTTACACACTTTTCAATTCGCCAAGCGCCAGATTACCTGGTTTTTCGCCCACGGCTCGCCTCGCGGCGAAGCGGGCGGACCCGCCTCAGGCGGGAAACGAAACAGTATTCATTGGATAGAAGATTATAGAGAGGCTGAAAAGTTAGTTAGAAAGTTTTTAGTTTAGCCAATAGAAAGAGCCGAGCTTAAAAGTCTCGGCTCCTGTTGTTGTCCGATACTACTCTTGTTAAATAGGTAAACCTATTTAACTATTTTTCTTTTTCAGCCTCTCTCTTTTCTTCTTCGCTGGGCGCGGCGTCTTTTTTGACCTTTTCAATCTCTTTTTCGGTCACTCCTTCGATTTCAACTTCCTTTTGGCCTGGCTCAAGAGGAACATACCCAACTTCTTCCTCGGTTTCCTCTTTAGGTTTTTCAGGAGATTTTTTTAATTTTGGAACAAAATATTCTTTTCGCATAATATTGTTCTCCTTTAGTTAATTATTAGCTACCTCCCAATTATAAGCAAAGCTTCTAAAGCAATTATAACATATTTTTAATTATTTTGCAAGTTTTTTCTTTAATATCTTGCTTACTATTTGGGGATTTGCCTTGCCCTTGCTTAATTTCATCACCTGGCCGACTAAGAATTGCAAGGCATTTTTTTTGCCTTTTTTATAATCTTCTGCTGGTTTGGGATTGTTTTTTATTACTTTTTCTATAATTTTTTCTAGCTCTGATTCATCGCTTACCTGGGTTAGATCCTTTTCTTCAATAACATGAGAGGGATCAATTCCGGTTTCAAACATTTCTTTTAAAACAGTTTGGGCAGCACTGGAAGAGATTTTGTCTTGATTTACTAAGATTATAAATTCGGCAAAGTTCTCAGGAGTTATTTTGATTTTTTTAATATCTTCAAGATTAGTTAGATATTTTTTTAATTCAGTGATTAAATAGTTTGCTGCTAATTTAACTAATTTATAGGAATGCTTGCCCTCCATAGCTCGCCGAAGGCGAGCAGAGGAGGGAACTATTTTTTCCCAATTTTTTAGTTCACTAATAACCTTCTCAAAATAGTCGCCAAGAGCCTTAAAGCTTGTAAATACTTCTACGTCGCCATCAGAAATTTTATATTCTTTTTTAAAGCGTTTTCTCCTGCCAATTGGCAATTCAGGAATTTCAGCCCTTATTTTCTCTATTTCTTTTTTGGAAATTTTAAGCGGAGGCAAATCCGGTTCAAGAAAATAGCGATAATCTTCAGCTACTTCTTTGATTCTTTGGGAAAAGGTTTTTTGCTTATTTTCATTCCAGCCGCGCGTTTCATGAACAATTTTTTCATTGCTTTCCAAAAGTTCAGCTTGCCGTTTTATTTCATAATCAATTGCCTTTTCCACTGCCTTGAAAGAATTCAAATTTTTAATTTCTACTTTAGTCCCTAATTGTCGCTTGTCGCTTGTCGCAGGTTGCTTGTTACTTAGCGAAATGTTTGCTTCAGCTCTAAGTTCACCTTTTTCCATATCAGCGTCAGAAGCACCTAAATATCTTAAAATGAGGCGAAGTTCTTCGCAGAATTTGCGGGCTTCATTGGCCGAATTAATGTCCGGTTCGGTCACCAACTCCATTAGAGGAACGCCGGCTCGATTGAAATCAACCAATGAGTAACCTTGTCTATTGGCAGGCAGGTCATTGTCTTTAGAGTGTATCAGTTTTCCCGTATCTTCTTCCAGGTGTATATTGTTAATTCTAATATCTCTATCATTTATTTTAAGCTTGCCTTGTTTACAAAACGGTGCCTCATTCTGGCTTATCTGGTAGTTTTTAGGAAGATCGGGATAAAAATAATTTTTTCTTTCAAACCAGGTTTCTTTAGCAATTTGGCAATTTAAAGTCAGCCCGGTTTTTATTACACTTTTTACTGCTTCTTGATTAATTATTGGTAAAGTTCCCGGGTGTCCCATACAAATTGGACAAACATTAAGGTTCGGCTGTTTCTCCTCCGGATTATTCAAGCATCCACAAAACATTTTTGTCTTAGTTTTTAATTGGGCATGAATCTCTAATCCAATTGTCGGCTGGTATTTCATATTATTTTTTAATTGTAGCTGATTTTTCGTCTTTGGCAATTTCAAAGTCGTTAAAGATTATCGGGATTTTTTTCTTGACTTCTTTTAAGAATTTAACCATTAATATTCTAATTTCCCAATGAGCAGCTTTGTTGCAGCGGAGTTTGAAAACATGGCGCCATTCTCGGAGATTAGCAGTCATTACAATTGGCGAGTCAATACCGATTGGTAGGATTTGACGCGCATCTTGGGCAATCCAGCCAGCTTTACGTAAACCCCGGTACATTTGTTCATTAAGATTTACCCAATCACTAAAAGAGATTTTTAACTTTGTTCCGTTTGGTAAATTTAACTCCACTATTTTCTCTTTAAGATTTTTTTCTGGCGGGGCCGTAACCATGAAGTCGCTTTTATCTACGTATCTACTTGACTGTTGAGTATAGGAAGCTAATCTATGTCGAACCAGTTCATGAGTAAATCCCCGGGAAATGCCAGTAAATTCTACAATCATTGAGGAGTGTTCTAAAACGCTTTCGTGGCCCAATTTTCTTATCATTCCCACAAATTTTTTAGCTGAATCTTTGGTGATTTTATGATGACTTTTATAAGAGGTTCGTCCGGCCCACTCAATTAACTCTAATGGCGATTTGCCATCAATGCCTATCATAAGGGCTAAAATTTTAAATTTTCCTTTGTTTTGAAGTATTTTCATGGTTAAGCTCTTAATTTTTCTTTGATAAGCTTTTTAATATTTTCATGTATTTCTTCAATTGTTCTTTCACCATCAACTATTACAATATTTTTAAATTTTTTGGTTAGCTTTTTATAAACTTGCCAAACTTTTTCAAGTTGTTTTTCTTTTTCAAAGAGAGTTTGTTTTGTGCTTCTTTTTTGAATTCTTTCAAAGCAGGTTTTCGGAGAGACTTTGAGGAGGATAACCAAGTCAGGTTCTATAAATTTTTCATTTGTATGAATCAAATAGTCTAAATCAACCCCGCTGGCAGCTCCAAAAGCAAAAGAGGAAAATTGAGATCTGTCGGTGATTACCGTTTTTTCTTTTTCAAGAGCGGGTTCAATTATATTTTTTTGATGCCAATTCCGATCTTCAGAAAATCCGTTTTGTAGTTCTTTTAATTCCGTTAAATTAAGCTGCTTGTTTTGTCGAAGTGTTTTGTTCACCCATCTTCCAATTTCATTATCTTCTGTTGGTTCTTTGGTTAAAACTACTTTAAAACCTTGTTTTATTAAGTAATTTTTTAAAAGATTTATTTGAGTTGTTTGTCCAGAACCGTCCAAACCCTCAAAAGCAATAAAAATTCCTTTGTAGGGATTTTTTTTCATAGGCTAAGAATACTGCTCTCCATCAATAATATCCTTTTCCTGCCATTCTTTTATCCAATCACTAACATCATAAATTTTGATTCCATCAGGAGTAGAGCAGACTACTTTGTTTAGTCCGGCATTGATAATCATTTTTTTGCAAATAAAACAAGGATAAGCATTTTTTACCTCATCCTTGGAGGCGGTTTCTCCATAGATATAAATATCCCCTTGAAATAAACTGACCCCAGCTCGGGCAGCATTGATTATACAGTTCATCTCTGCATGAACAGAGCGACACAATTCATAACGCTGTCCAGAAGGAATATTTTCTTTTTCACGCAGACAGAATCCATGCTCGCCGCAGTCTTTAGTTTTCCTTGGCGCGCCGCAATAACCGGTGGAGATAATCTGATTCTCCCTCACAATCACCGCCCCAAATCTATTCCTCAAACAGGTTGATTTCTTACAAACCTGCTTAGCAATATTCAAATAATACTCCTCCCAGCTTAGCTTTTTATTTTTTATTTTCATGTTTTTTTATACTATTTCTATGCCCATGTTTCGTGCCGTTCCTTCAATAATTTTCATCGCTGCCTCAATATTATCGGCATTCAAATCCACCATTTTTTTCTCGGCGATTTCGCGGATTTGTTTTTTAGTTACTTTTCCAACTTTTTCTTTATGGGGTTCGCCAGAACCCTTTTCAATTCCAGCTGCTTTTTTAAGCAAATCAGAAGCTGGCGGGGTTTTTAATTTAAAGTCAAAAGTTCTATCTTCGTAAACCGTAATTTCAACAGGAATAATATCATTGCCTTTATCTTTGGTAGCTTCATTAAATTGACTGCAGAATTGCTGGATATTTAATCCGTGCTGTCCTAAAGCCGGCCCAATCGGCGGCGCCGGGTTGGCTTGAGCAGCCTTAATCTGAAGCTTGATGATTGTTTTTATTGGTTTCGCCATAATTTTATATCTTCTTCACCTGCAAAAAATCTAACTCAACCGGTGTTTCTCTGCCAAACATATTCACTAATACCTTTACTTTCCCTTTTGCTTTATCTATTTCGCCGATTTTTCCATCAAAATCTTTAAAAGGACCGTCAGTAATTTTTACAGCATCATTGATTTCAACATCAATTTTATAGGTTGGTTCTTCAACGCCCATTCTTTTTTGAAGAGTTTTAATTTCTTCAGGGGCAATTGGAACAGGAATGGTTCCTGCGCCAATAAATCCGGTTACTCGGGGAGTGTTTCTAACCACATACCAAGAGTCATCAGTAACAATCATTTCTACTAATACATAGCCGGGATAAATTTTTTCTTCTACAACCTGTCTTTTACCTCCTTTTATTTTAATTTTTTTCTCTTTTGGTACCAGAACACTAAAAATCTTGTCCCCCATATCAAGGGATTCAATCCGTTGTTTAAGATTATGGGCTACTGCGTCTTCATAACCGGAATAGGTATGAAGTACGTACCATTTTTTTTCTTCGTCTGTTCGTTGTTTCGGCATAGTTTTATAATATAAATCTGTTTAAAAGCCAAGTAAACAAAAAATCCAATCCTCCCAAAAATATCGCCACAGCAAAACTTACCCCAATCACAATTAGAGCGTATTTTGTAGTTTCTTGTTTAGTCGGCCAGTTTACTTTCTTTAATTCCACTTTTACTTCCTTTAAAAATGTTACAATTTTTGGTAGTAAATTTTTTGGTAATAAATTTTTCATGGTTTTTAAAATGGCCCCATTGGCCATTCTATTTTTATTATATTCCTTTAAAATATTTTGTCAAGCCTTTAACCCAAACCTTGTCAAGAGATTTTTCATTTGTTATAATAGCAATATGGCTGTTCCAAAGAAAAGACACACTAAATCTCGGAGAAACAAGCGTCGGTCTCATCATGCCTTGGGAAAGGTAAGTCTTTCTCTTTGTCCGAAGTGCAAAGAGCCGATTTTACCACACCATTTTTGCCTCTTTTGCGGAACCTACAAAGGAAGAGAGGTGATTGATGTTATGGCCAAATTAACCAAAAAGGAAAAGAAGAAAAAAGAAAAAGAAATGGCCAAAAAAGAGGAAGCAAAACGACCCGAAGAAGGAAAAAAAGCTAAGCCATTAAGTTTAGAAGAACTATCTAAAAAGTAAATTTATGTCTTCACGTCATTTAGCTCGTTCAATAGTCCTACAATCCCTTTATGAGTGGGATTTTAGGAAGAGAAGCCAGGGCGAACTTAAAAAAATTCTTGAGCGGAATATAAAAGAACTGGACCCCGATAAAGAGGATATTGAATTTATCCATAATTTGATTAAAGGCATAATAGAATTTAAACCCAGGATTGATAAGATTATTGAAAAAGCAGCCCCGGAATGGCCCATAGAACAGATTACTCCCATTGACAGAAATGTTTTAAGAATCGGGCTTTATGAACTTCTCTTTGGTGACCGCAAAGAAGTGCCGCCAAAAGTGGCTATTAATGAGGCAATTGAATTAGCTAAAGCTTATGGCGGAGAATCATCCGGGAAATTTATTAATGGAGTTCTCGGCACTATCTACCGGGAGATTGGTGAGCCTGGAAAAGACGAAACAGGAAAACCTAAAGAGGAAGATAAAAAAAATGACAAAAAACCTTAACAAATTAGAAACTAATTTAGGCATCATATTTAAAGATAAGAATTTGTTCCAGCAGGCTTTTGTCCACCGTTCTTATCTTAATGAACATCCAAAGTGCGGGCTCGAGCATAATGAACGCATGGAATTTTTAGGAGATGCTGTTTTGGAGCTGGCAGTAACCAAACATCTTTATGAAAACTATTCTAATTCAGAGGGAGAATTAACTATCTGGAGAGCTGCTTTAGTTAATAGTAAAATCTTAGCTAAAATAGCTGCTAACTTAGAACTTAATAAGTATCTTTTACTTTCCAAGGGCGAGACTCGAGACACAGGCAGGGCCCGCCAATTTATTTTAGCCAACACCTTCGAAGCCTTAGTGGGGGCTATTTATTTAGACCAAGGATTTAAAAAAGCAGGGGAATTTATTGAGAAAAATTTAATTGTAGAATTGCAGAATATCTTAGAAAAGAAATTGTATCACGATCCCAAAAGCCGCTTCCAGGAAGGAGCTCAAGACAAGCTTGGGATTACTCCTACCTATGAAGTTTTAACTGAAAGCGGCCCTGACCATGCCAAGCAGTTTATCGTTGGTGTTTTTTTAGGAGAACAAATGATAGCCAAAGGAAAAGGCCCCAGCAAACAGATAGCTCAAGAAAAAGCTGCTGAGGCAGGAATAAAGAAAAAAGGCTGGAAGTAGGTTTTACTCAAAATGAACCGTTCTATGAAATTCTTTTAATTTTTCTTGGAGCAGGGGATAGTTTTTCAGTTCTGAATCTTTGTCCAATAAATTATTTGCCTCTTTGCGGGTTTGTTCAACCAAAGGCAGATTGCCCAGGTTAGCCATTGCCAAGTCAGGTAAGCCAGATTGGCGAACTCCGTAAAGTTCGCCCGGTCCCCGGATTTTTAAATCTTTTTCAGCTAATTCAAAGCCATTTTCGCATTTAAGAAGTGCCTTTAGCCGGGCTTGAGTGGTTTTTGCCGGGCTGTCGGTAAAAAGAAAACAATAAGATTGGTGTTTTCCCCGGCCAACTCGTCCTCTAAATTGGTGAAGTTGGGCCAAACCAAAACGCTCCGAGCCTTCAATCATTATTACCGTAGCATTGGGTATATCAATGCCTACTTCTATAACCGATGTTGAAACCAGGACATTGGTTTTTTTATCCTTAAACTGGGTCATTATTTCTTCTTTTTCTTTGGGTCGCATTTTTCCATGAAGCATAGCGATTTTCAAGTCAGGAAATATTTCTTTGGTTAATTTTTCATATTCTTGGGTAACACTTTTTACTTCCCGCCTGTGGCGAGGCTCGCCTTTGGCGGCTAATTTTTCCGATTCCTCAATCAAGGGGCATATTACAAAAGCCTGTTGTCCCTGTTTAATTTGCTGGCGAATAAATTCGTATGCTTGTTGGCGATTAGCCGGAGCAACTATTTTAGTGATAATTTTCTGTCGGCCCTTTGGCATTTCTTTTAAAAGAGAGATATCTAAATCGCCATAAATAGTTAAAGCCAGGGTGCGAGGAATCGGGGTAGCGGTAAGAGTTAAGAAATGAGGGATAGTTGCTGCTTTTTGTAGAGTTGCCCTTTGTTCAACCCCGAAGCGGTGCTGCTCGTCAATAATAATTAGAGCCAAATCGCGAAACACAACTCCTTTCTGTATTAAGGCGTGAGTACCAATTACAATACTTGCCCCGTTAGAAATCTTTGATTTCTTTTCGGGGTCTGTTTTGCCTTTGTAGAAGATTTTGCCTGTACTACTTGTTAGTAGCCCAATTTTTAATTTGAACCTTTTTAATAATTTACTAATTTCTTTGAAGTGTTGCTGGGCTAATATTTCAGTTGGTGCCATAAAAGCTACTTGGGAACCGGTTTTAGCTACCTCTAAAGCAGCAATGGCAGCAACAACGGTTTTTCCCGAGCCAACATCACCATTTAGAAGCCGGTTCATAGGCATCGGTTTAGCAATATCTTGAAGAATATCCCAGGCAGCAATTTTCTGGCTGTTGGTAAGTTGAAAAGGCAGGCTTTTAACAAAGGACTGGACTAATTCTTTATTAAAAGGAATTGCCTTAGCAATTTGTTTTTGAAGGACTTGCTTTTGTTGGATAACTGATAATTGAATTAAAAAAAGCTCATCAAAAGCTAAGCGATTGCGAGCTTTTTCAGCTGAAATTTTAGTTTTTGGAAAGTGAATTTCTTTAAGAGCGGTTTTAAGAGGAGGGAGATTTTGATTTTTGATGATTTCTGAAGGCAAAAATTCTTTTATTTGATTGATTATTGGCAGAGACATTTTTAAAGCGAATCTGATTACCCGGGATGTGATACCGGCTGTTTCCGGATAAACAGGGATTAGCCCGGCAGTGTGAGTTAGCCCCCCACCAAATTTTTGGTGGGGGGTAAAGCGCATTATTTCGTAGCTTGGATTGGAGAGATAGTATCCCTTGGAGCCAAGTTTTAATTTTCCAGACAAGCTAACCTGCTGGCCTTTTTTTAAAATTTGGGCTATAAAGTACTGATTAAACCAGATTGCCTTTATAATGCTGGTTTTATCCTGGACAATTGCCTCAACCAGAGTTATTCGTCGTTGGAATGTTTGCGTAGACTTTATATCTAAAATTTTTCCTTGAATTGTGGCGGTTTTATGGAGCTCTAACTTGGCAATTGGAACAATGTTGGAAAAGTCATCATAGCGGTGGGGGAAATAATAAAGTAAATCCCGGACGATGTTCAGCCCGAGCTTGTGAAATTGTTTATAATATTTTTTCCCAATTCGCGGCAATTGGGATAATGGTGTTTCTAGAGTTAATGCCATGCGTCCCCGACAGGACTCGAACCTGTAACCTTTTCCTCCGCAAGGAAACGTTCTATCCGTTGAACTACGGGGACAGGTGTTAAAACCCGCTTCTTCTCGTCCACTCATCTATTACTGATTCTTTATATTTTTTTTCCAACAAGAATTTTAGAAGAAGCTTGCGCACTTCAGCCGGATTTTGGTCGTTCAAAGGAATTTTGATATAAGGCATAAATGCTTTTTTGCTTCGGATGCTGATTTCTTTTATTTTCCCTGGTTCATAAAAAATCCAGAAAGATTTTAAATCTTCAAATTTATAAACAACTTGGTCAATCTGTACTCCGTTTCCGCTGATAGAGAATTTAATTTTTCTGGGTTCTTTTTTGGCGTAAATATAGACAACAAAAACAGTTAAGATAGTTGCAATAACCAATAGTAAATTTTTAAGCAGTATAGCAGCGATTATAACAGCTAAGGCCAGAAGGGTGGGGGGAACAAACCATTTTTTGCCTTTTTTGTATTTTTTAAACTCCAGAGCAGTCCATTCAATTTTTGTTGGGGTGCCAGCCTTCGGCTGGTCAGCCTTGGGCCGAGATTCTTTTGTTTCAACTTCTATGTGTTTGATTTTTTTAGCAGGTTCTATTTCACCTTTTTCAGGAGTTTTTTTTGGAACTTTTTTAATTTTACGCAAATCAACTACTTGAGGCATGACGGTGGGAGAGGGATTCGAACCCCCGGAAGTCGTGAGACCTCAACAGTTTTCAAAACTGTCCCATTAAGCCACTCTGGCATCCCACCATAATAAAACTGATCGGTAGGGGTGGGATTCGAACCCACGCGCCCTGTTAAGGACCACTGGTTAGCAACCAGCTCCGTTTGACCACTCCGGCACCCTACCTCATTTCCTATTTTAACATAAATTTCACCCTTTCGCAACCACTAATCCCCAAATTTCTTTGGCGCCAGCGCATTTTAGGACCTTTGCGGCTTCCGAAAGGGTAGCGCCGGTGGTAATAACATCATCTATTAAGATAATTGTTTTATCTTTGAGTAAGTTTTGTTTTTTATCCAGGCATTTTTTAGTGAATTTCGGGTCTATTTCAAAAATACCTTTGATATTGGTTTTTCGGGTTTTATGGTCTTTTATTTGGGCTTGGGGTGTAACAGCTCGTTTTCTTTTAAGAACCCCAGTTTCTAAGGGCAGAGAATAGTGTTCGGCAATCTCTTTAGCTAAAAGTTCTGCCTGGTTAAAATCTCGCTCCTTGAGCCTTCGTTCATGTAGAGGAATCGGCACAATTACAATGTTTGAGATGTTTTCCAAGCTCTTTATTAAGAGCTTGGAGAGGGGTTTGGCAAGTTCTTTGATAAAGTGGTATTTAAAAACTCGGATCAGTTCTTTGATTAGGGGATTAGAGTAGGGAGTTGCCCAGATTAGCCGGTCTAAAAAGTGTTTTTCTCGGCATTTTTCACAAATAAAAGTATTGGGCACGGGTCTGTTGCAAAAAGGACACTTGTTATTTGGGATAATTTCGATTTTATCAAGGCAGGAATTACAAATATAAGCCCCGTTCTTGCCACAATTAAGGCATTTTTTAGGGAAAAATAGGTCAAGGAGAAAGTTTTTAATAGCTTGAAACATAGAGTTAAGTTTAGCAGATGTTTTTTAAATAGCAAAGCTTTTTTAGGGTTGTGGATAACTTTTTTTCTTGACAACCCTTTTTGTGGTAAGATAAGAAGTGATATAACCAAAATGATGCCAATATGCTAATTTTATGCCAATTATGCAAATTGCGAATATTCGCAATTCGTAGATTAGCATTTCATTTGCCCGCCTTGCCGGCGAGGCAGGTAGATTTGCATCATGTTTATGCTCAAACAAAAAAACACTTTAACTCTAATTGCGAGCATTGTAATAATATCTGCTCTGGGAGTGGTAATTTAGGGCGTCTTAAACATTTTTAAGGAAGAAAAAGGCAAAGCTCCTATTGAAAAGGGGGCTCCTGCTGAAGAAGTTGAAGAAGCTGTAAGCCTGACTCGTGAGGAGGTTCCCGAGGATATTGTGGTTCCAGGAATATGGGCTGAAGTTGAAGAAGGTGTGGCCATACCCCAGACCGTAACCGAAGCAGCAAGGCAAGTTTTTATTCTACAGTGACCCCTACGGAGGATTTGAAGGAGAGATGAAAGGGTATATTATTGTTAAATAATTAATAAAAATAATTTGAATGATACGAATTTTTATGCGAATGCCGCGAATAAAATAATAGAAATATTCAAAGCATTCGTATGTCATTCGTAGATTCGAATTACACCTATGTCTAAACAGAAAATTATTTTACTCGTAGTTGTGATTGTAGTAATAGTTGCAGTTGGGATTATTTTAGCTATTCCCAGAGAAAAAGAAGGCGGAGAGGCACCAGTTGAACCGGGTTCTGTTGAAGAGGGGGTTCCTACTGAAGGAGTTGAAGAAGTTATTCCCACCCCAGAGGAAACAAAGAAAGTTATGGAGAAAATTATAGGAGCCGAAGACATTTCCCTCTGTGAGGGGATTGAAAACGAGAGGGATAGAGAAAGATGCGATATTTTAGCCGAAGCTATTATAAAAGAAGATATTAGTGTCTGTAATGAGATAGATGAAGAAAGGGTAAGAATGATATGTAAGGACAATATAGTTATTATACTTGCTATAAGTGCTAAGAATCCAAGTTCATGTGAAAGGATGGCTGATAAAACAAGAGTTGATCAGTGTAAGAATGAGGTAACCCCCGGGGGCGTGGAGTAAATGAAATAATTATATAGAGAATAATTATTAATTATCAAGTAACAAAAGGTCATTGTTACCTAATTTTGGAGTATTTTAAAAAATAGAAGCAGATAGACACAGATAGCTACGCGGAAAAACCCCGATAGTATAAATCCTTCGGATTTAACTACGGGGCACAGCGCTGAAAATTTATTTCTAGGTCAAAGGTCGAATCATTCTAGGTCGAATCATTCTAAGGCCTATCCGCGTAAATCTGCGTAACTATCCGCGTATATCCGCTTTTACAAACTATGTTTAACTTAAAACACCTCCCTCTGACAATTTCAACAATTGTCCTAATTAGTTTAATTGTGGGTTGGGGAATTTCTATGGTTTTAGCCTGGGTTGGGCCCACAGCCAGCCCGCCCTTAGGAAGTGTCGCTGCACCGATCAATGTGGGGTCAAACGAGCAATCCAAAACTGGTAGAGTTGGTTTTTCTACTAATGACGCAGATGATACCTATGGTCTAACAGTAGGTACTAATGCTACTAAGGGTATCAAAGTAGACGGATACAGCTGGTTTGGCAACGACATTGATATTGGCGGTGATATTACTGCGGTAGGCAATATTTGCCTTGATAATGCTTGTAGAACCAGTTGGCAACAGCTTTCTATAGTCGGTCATACCATTTCTTTGACTGACGGCGGTTCAGTAATTGTTCCGGATAATTATGAACCTGATACCAAGTGTGATACATCAGGAACCTGTTCTCAAGTCTGTATAGGCACTGATTGCCAACTCAGTTGGCCTTCAGGAGCAGATGGCAATAATTACACCACAGGTATATCTTTCACTGGCACCACCACTAAAACATTAACGCTTAGCAGAAGCGGCATGATTGACCTGACTGCTATTTTTACTGATATTAACACTGACACCCAAAACCTCTCTATTGTTGGCCATACCATTTCTTTGACTGACGGCGGTTCAGTAATTGTTCCGGATAATTATGAACCTGATACCAAGTGTGATACATCAGGAACCTGTTCTCAAGTCTGT
>JAUWHN010000022.1 GCA_030605865.1 Candidatus Portnoyibacteriota bacterium | reverse complement strand
TAAAATTAATTGCTGGATAGTCCGTTTCAGGGGTCGGGCTCCGAATTGAGGGTCAAATCCCCTCTGGGCCAAAATTTTCTTGGCAGGAGCAGAAACTATAATTTTAATTTTTTGAGCTTCCAGCCGCTTTGCTACCAGCTCAAGCTGTAAATCAACAATGCTCTCTACTTCTTTTGGACCCAAACCATTAAACACAACAACCTCATCCAGCCGATTAAGAAATTCGGGCTTAAAGTGGTCTTTTAAAGCATCTATAACCTTGTCTTTTTGAGTCTCTACCCGTTTTTTAGCTTCAATAGTTTTAGCAAAACCAAATTCAGCCATTTTCTGCAAATGCTCGCTGCCAATATTAGAAGTCATAACAACAATTGAATTTTTAAAACTAACCATCCGTCCCTTGGCATCGGTTAAACGGCCCCTGTCAAAAATCTGAAGCAGGATATTAAATACTTCGGGATGGGCTTTTTCAATTTCATCCAACAGAATAATACTGTAAGGCCGGCGCCGAACCATTTCCGTAAGCTGCCCTCCTTCTTCATAGCCAACGTAGCCGGGAGGCGAACCAATCATTTTAGATACAGCATGCTTCTCCATATATTCAGACATATCAAGACGAATAATGGCATTTTCATCTCCAAACATAAATTCAGCCAAAGCCAAAGCCAACTCTGTTTTACCAACTCCGGTTGGCCCCATAAAAATAAACGAACCAATTGGTTTGTCTTCTTCAGCAATACCGGTCCTACTTCTTCGGATAGCATTAGAAACCACTGAAATTGCCTCCTCCTGGCCAATAACCCGCTTGCTAAGAATGCTCTCCATTTTGCTAAGTTTAACAGTCTCCTCCTGAAGCATTTTTGCAACCGGAATACCGGTCCAGCGGGAAACCACTCCGGCAACGTCTTCTTCAGTAACTTCTTCTTTTAAAATCTGGCGCTTTTTCTGGATTTGGGTTAATTTCTTTTGCTGGACTTTAATTTCTTTTTCTAATCCAGGGATTTTGCCGTAGCGAAACTCGGCCACTTTTTGCAATTCGCCTTTTCTTTCAGCAATGTCGGCCTTTTGTTTTGAAGAATCAATTTCTTTTTGGGATTCTCTGATTTTAGAAATAATATCTTTCTCGGTTTTCCATTGGACTTCCAGCTCTTTGCTTTTTTCAGCTAATTCAGCAATTTCTTTTTTAATAACTTTGAACCGCCCTTTTGACTCCGGATCTTTTTCTTTTTTAAGGGCCTTGGCTTCAATTTCTAATTTTATTCCTGTCCTCTTCATCTGGTCCAATTCTGCAGGCATGCTGTCTATCTCCATCCGCAGGGCTGAGGCGGCCTCATCCATTAAGTCAACCGCTTTATCGGGCAAAAATCGGTCAGTTATATAGCGGGCTGATAAATTAGCAGCTGCCACCAAAGCCGGGTCAGTAATCCGAACCCCATGATGGACTTCATATTTTTCTTTAATTCCCCGCAAAATAGCGATTGTATCTTCAATGCTCGGTTCAGTAACAAAAACCGGCTGAAAGCGCCTTTCCAGAGCCGGGTCTCTTTCTACGTATTTTTGGTATTCTTTTAAGGTAGTGGCGCCAATTGCCCGAAGTTCACCTCTGGCCAAAGCCGGCTTTAACATATTAGAAGCATCAATTGCTCCTTCAGCTGCGCCAGCGCCAACCAAAGTATGAAGCTCATCAATAAAAAGAATAATCTTGCCGCCAGCTCGGGAAATTTCTCTTAAAACTGCCTTAAGCCTGTCTTCAAATTCACCTCTGAATTTTGTGCCGGCTACCAGGCCGCCCAAATCCAAACCAATAATTTCTTTGTCTTTTATGCTTTCCGGCACATCACCGTCAACAATTCTTTGGGCAAGCCCTTCAACAATAGCAGTTTTCCCGACCCCGGCCTCACCAATAAGAACCGGGTTATTTTTCGTCCGGCGGCTTAAAACCTGCATTACCCGCCTGATTTCATCATCCCGGCCAATTACCGGGTCTAATTTTTCTTCTCTGGCTAACTTGGTAAGATTACGGGCATATTTTTCTAAAACCTGATATTTTGATTCCGGTTCAGGGTCAGTAACCTGCTGTCCGCCCCGAAGTTCAGCCAGGATTTTTAAAACATTATAATAATCAACTTTTTCTTCGTTTAAAATTTGTTTGATTTTAGTTGGGGCAGTTAACATTCCAAGCAAAAAATGTTCGGTGGAAACAAACTCATCTTTTAATTTTATGGCTTCTTTAATTGACTGCTCCAGAACCCGACCCAAATTCTGGGTTAAAAAAACCTGGGCAATACCGCCCATAGAAATAGTTACGGTTGGCAGGCTCTTGGTAGCAATATCTAATTTTTTATCCAAAGAAACAATATCAACATTTAATTTTTTAAAAATACCCACAACCAAAGACTCCTCTTGGATTAAAAGAGCTTTTAGTAAATGAAGGGCATCAACCTGCTGCTGGCCAGCCCCGGAAGAAATTTCCTGAGCTCGTTGAAGCGCCTCCTGGGCTTTAGTTGTGAATTTGTCCATTCTCATACTCTTCCATTCTACACCAATTAGCACTCTCTTGTCAAGAGTGCTAATTTACTCCCATTCACCAAGTGTTGCTTCAATTATCTTTTCTTCTCCCCGATGAAAGATTTTTAAAATTATCTTATCGCCAACACTGTGTTTTAAAACTAACTTGGCTAAAGTATTTTTTTGATTTATTTTTACTCCATCTATCTCCAAGATAATATCATTTTCAACGATTCCGGCTTTATCTGCCGCACTACCCGGCATTACGGCTAAATCTCCCGGCTCATTGCCTCGAATAACTAAAACTCCGTAATCAATCGGTAAATTATTTTTCTCCTGTAAGGTTTTATTAATCAAAATATAACGAACCCCTAAGAAAGGATAAGAAATTTTTCCCTTAGTTTTAATATCGGAAATGTCTTTTTTAACTTTATTTACTGGAATAGCAAAACCAATATTCTCGGCACCCATGGCCATTGCCGTATTAACCCCAATTACCTCCCCGTAAAGATTTAAAAGCGGTCCCCCGGAATTTCCTTGATTAATTGCCGCATCGGTCTGAATCACTTCCTCAAGCTGCTCGGTCATTCCTCGGCCACTGGCAGTAACTGAACGAGCTAAACCGGAAATCACTCCCACGCTAACCGTATTCCGAAACTCTCCTAAGGCATTTCCAATAGCAATCACTGTCTGGCCAATCCGTAATTCATCAGAATTTCCCAACTTAACGATTGGCAGCCCAATAGCTGATATATCTAAAATAGCAATATCCTGAATCGGATCCCGAGCCAAAACCGGAGCAGGATATTTTTTTCCGTCATTAGTTAAAACCGTATATTCGGCATCCTCATCATAAACTACATGTTTGTTGGTAATAATCAAACCATCGGAACTAATAATAAAACCGGTCCCGCCGCCGACTTCCTGTAATTCTCTGCCTTTTTCCCGATATTGGGGAATTTGAAAACCAAAAGGCTGGCCATAGAACTGCTCAAATTCTTCAAAGGGGTTATAATAATACTCCTCAACCACCGGCACATATTTACTAACAATAACACTGACCACTGCCGGAGAAACGAGCTCTGCAATATCAGCTATGCTCATAAGTTTTTTCTCAGCCGTATCTTCTTTCTCTTCGGCTACGGGCAGCAGGGCTGGTTCTAAAAATATATCCGGCTGTTCTTCAACTTTTCCGCCTTTGGCGGATTCTTCCTCTCCTAAACCCAGTTTTTCCTGAACATACGGGGCTATAAAAATAGAAGCAAAGGTTCCGGAAATTAAACCGGCTATTAGAAAAACAGCAAAGCCCCACACAATGGGTTTTTTGAATATTTGGAAAACCCTAAAAATTCTTAGGGGATTAGCTTTCTTAAGCTTCTTTAAATCAATATCTGGATTGTAAAGATGAAATGATTTCATTTTAATACGAAACCTCTATTGACCTCTTTATCCGCTTATAACAGCCGTAGGATTTTATGTAAATAGGATCGCCGGAGACATCAACATCAACTGAATAACAAATGTCCGGGTCGTCTAAACAAATAACTCCGGTTGTGCCGGGAGAACAGTTTGCTAGATTAGCTGGATCCCCGATATCACTGGCTCCTCCCCCTCGACGAGCATCATATAAAGATTTTTCAATCCCGATTTCGGCAGCATAATAAGCTTTCAAAGCCCAGGGGATTTCCCGGGTCATTTTAATTTCTCCAACCATTAAACTGGTTACCCCCATGGCAATAGCTAAAATACCAACTAAAATTAAAATAGTCAATATCAGAGCAACGCCTTTGTTGGTTTTAAAAAGATTATATTTAGTTAGAAGGTTAAAAAGTTTAAACATTAATCCAAATTTCTCTGTGAAATAGTGGTTTGTAATTCTATCTCTGCTTTTTCTTTAGTCTGAGTTCCGATTGATTCTACTTTCATAATAATAGTAACTCGCGGCTGCTCATTATCACCTGCTTCTCTGCCATCTATAACAAATTCTCCATCCGCCTTAACCTGGTCTGAATTTAACGGGATTGTAATCCATGCTTTTTTCTCTTCTTCTGGTTCTGGCTCTTCTGGCTCTTTCCTTATAAAGATATAGGCTCTCCTGGTAATCTGCGGCCCTATAAATGTATAAGTAACATCTGTGTTGTCTAAACTGTCAGGAGGAGTAATAACTAAAGTATTGGTCCCGGTAGAATCAAGGCTAACAATCTCACTTACCCTAATTTCTTTTGCCATAAAAGCTAAAAGATGCCTGCCATTATCCTGAATGTTCTGTAGAGCTATGCCTTTTCTTTGAGTTTGGGTAGCAGCTATCATCAAACCAATAGCCATGGTTATAATCAAGGCAAAAATAGCCGTTACAACGATTAGTTCAGTTAATGTAAAACCAGTTCTAGTTTGTTTATTTCCAGTCATATAATCTATTCTCTGCGCTGACAGAGTAAGATTTGTTTCGTTCACTAAAAGTGACTTCGGAAACTACTTTAATTTCATTGGCGCTAATATCAGCAATAGTTATTTTTCTATAAAAACGAGTCTCGTGTGTTTCATCACCAGAAGTATATTGATAAAAACCATCATATAGTTTCAAGAGTCTACCGGTATAAGTTGATAAATCATCTTTTAAGCTATCGTATTCAACTTCCCAATCACCTTCACCCAACCCATCATTCCAATTAGTTGAGTCTGTGCAATCCGGATCAGCTATGCAGTGCCAGTTATTATCCCTGATGTTTCTAACAACCTCTAACCCTTCTTGGGCAAGACTTGTGGCAATAATCTGAGACTTTCCTATTATTACAGCAGAAATACTGTAAGTCATCAAGCTGGCAGCAGCCACCAAGCCGGTAATAACAATAAAAATAGCCACAATAAGCTCTAAAATAGTGAAACCTCTTTTTCTTTTGTCGCGGGTTATATGTTTCATACTATATATTTAATCAACGATACTCACCCACCCCGCTTTCAATAATTTGACAACTTTACAACCTTCAGGGCAGGAGCCAACTACCCCCTCTTGACAATCAGAGCCGCAGTCTACAACCTCCTCTCTTTTCAAAGTAATATTAATCTCATTAGCAGGAGGCATTGGAGGCACGAGATTAATTAAGGGATCAATTGGATCAAAATTGATATTTGTTTTATTGGGTTTTCCATTTGAGGGCTGATAACGAATATGCTCAATAATGATACCCCCCTCAAGTTCTACAGTTTCTATGTCTTCACCTGAATTATATTGATCATTTTCTGTGTCAGGATCGGCTACAAAGAAATCAGCAAAAATAATATATTGATTTGGTGAAGATAGAGCTATGTACACTCCATAACTACCCTCTGGCACTTCCCAGTTGTCGGTTGTTGGATGTTTGTTCTCTTTACTGCCCAAGGCCATACTCTGGGCTTTTCTAATCCCCTGAACAACCAGTTGGGCGCTTCGCACCAATTCTCCACCCTTTTCACCTGCCCTAAAATTAATCACCATAATAGTAGAAATAATGGTGATAATAGAGATAACTACCAAGAGTTCAGTCAAGGTAACTCCGGTTTTAGGAGATTTTTTTTTAAAGGAAAAAAATGTCATAGAAATATCAATCCCAAATACCAATTAATTAAAGCATTTCCCCAAAAAATCGCAATAATTGTTCCTCCAACTAAAAATGGTCCAAAAGGAATTTCTGATTTTAGGGTCTTTTTCTTTAAAATTATTAAAATAATGGAAACAAAAGCGCCGATTAAAAAAGCTAAAAATAAAGCTACTAAAATTTTAGGCCAACCTAAAACCAGACCCATAAACAAAGCTAATTTTATGTCCCCTCCTCCCATCCATTTACCCTTGGAAACTAAAACAATAGCCAGAAAGAAAGCTCCTGCTGCTAAGGCAGCTAATAAAGCAGTTGGTCCAAATACCAAAGACCAAATACCAGCTACCAATATGGCGGGATAAATAACCTGGTCAGGAATTATGTAATGCTTTAAGTCGTAGACGAAAATTACTATTAAACAACTAACAACAAATAGCCAAAAAATGGTAGAAATTAAAAATTGTCCGCCCCAAAGGGACGATATCTCGCCGTAGGCGAAGAAAAAATACCAAACACAAAGAACAAATAATATTCCTGTTGCTAGTTCCACCAACGGATATTGCCAGGAAATTTTCTTTTTACACTTTAGACATCTTCCTTTTTGTAAAATAAAACTCATTAAAGGAATGAGCTCAAACCAAGAAAGGGTTTTTTTACAATAAGGGCAATGGGAACGGCCTCCAATAAAAGACTTTTTCTTTTCTAATCTATAAATAACACAATTTAGAAAACTCCCAACGGCTAAACCGAGAATAAAGAAAAAAACATAAAGCATGAACTTTAAGTTAAATTAAAGCTTGATAAACTTATGGACAATTGTAATTTGTGGCATCACAATTAGCAGTAGATCCCGAATATCCCGCATAATCAACGCACCAGTCTCCTCCAGCGGGCATATTATACACCCGAGCACACCATCTCCATTCACCGCTAACCGCTTCTACGCCATCATAACAAACCCTGGCTGTGCCGCCATTATCGTTTATACTGGTCCTAATCCGTACAATCTCGTCGCTGGTACCAATAATACCAATCTCATTAGTCCCCGCTTCACAGACATCGTCATAATCTTCATCATTATCATACTCCCACTCTGCGGCAAGTCTCAATTGGTCCAAAGCAGCTTTAATTGCTGAATTCTTGGCTCTATTTCGGGCAGTATTTAAGCTAACTATAATAATACTGGCCAAAAGACCAATAATGGCAATAACCACCAAAAGTTCGACTAAGGTGAAACCTCGTTTTTTCATATTGCTTCGCAATATCGCGGATTCACGCGGATAGTTACGCGGATTCACGCGGAACTTCCGCGTTTTTCTGCGTTGCTATCAGCGTTTATCTGCTTCTACTACTATTAGTCGCAGGCAACGTTAGTTGGACAGGTGGGACTAGCATTCCCTTCAGAAACCCCGGTATAATCAACGCACCAGTAAACAGTTGTCTCCCCCCCATGTAATTCAACTTCCCCACAATATTGGGTGGCACTGTCATTACAAGCTAACGTTTTGCCATTCTCAGTAATATTATCGCTAATCCTACCTACATCAGCAGAGTCACAAAGATCAGTATAGGTACTATTATTTTCATCATAATGCATCTCTGCAGTAGCCCGCAATTCGGATAAAGCAGCCTTGATTGCCGCATTTTTGGCTTTTTCTCGAGCTTTGTTTAAGTTAATCAGAACAATGGTAGCTAAAGTGCCAATAATGGCAATTACTACCAAAAGTTCAACTAAAGAAAAACCTTTTTTCTTCTTATAAAACATAGACATGATGCTAATCTACAAATTCTATGCTAATCTACGAATTGCTAATATTCGCAATTAGTTGATTGACACTACATTAGCATATTGGCATCATTTTAATACTTTTCCGACCTTTTGTTAACTTTTAAATATAAATTTTAGCTACTTTCAGTACAAGAATAAACATTATCACCCGTGCCAGTGCCACAATTATCAGTGCTGCCCGCATAACCAGCAGAATCAACACACCAATCTTCACTATTATAAGGCATATCTGTTACTTCAGCACACCATTTAGTAGCACTATCATAACAATTTCCAGTAGTTGTGCCGCCATTGTTATTGATAGCTGTTCTAATTCGTAGAAAATTTGTTCCGGCTGCATTGCTAATATCATAATCAGGTGATTCAAGACAAACTCCCTCATAACTATTATTTTCATCATACTCCAATTCCGCAGCCAGTTTTAATGAATACGTATTCTCTTTAATTACATTATTTTTGGCTTTACTTCGACC
>JAUWHN010000030.1 GCA_030605865.1 Candidatus Portnoyibacteriota bacterium | reverse complement strand
ACGAACAAAGCGATATACCCTGGGTGCATAAAAATCATAAAGCTCGCCAAAAGCTTCATTGTCGCCATTTTTAATTTTCTTTAAAATCTCTTTTTCTTGTTCTATAACTACCATATTACATTTTTGTTACACTTTTAAGTGCAACAAAAAAAGCTAGATCTGTATACAAGTATAACAAACTTAGCTGTTTTGTCTATTCTCTACTGTGGATAACTATTTTTTTGCCTTTTCCGCAATAAATTTATTTGCTCTTAGTAAAGAATCAAATGTTCCAGCATCAATCCACTCTCCTTTTAACTTATAACCAGTTAAAGTACCCTCTTTCAAGTACTTGTTATTTAAATCAGTAATCTCATACTCTCCCCTGTCTGAAAGCTTAAGAGTCCTAATAACATCAAAAACTCGGTTATCATACAAATAAAAGCCAACAACAATCCAGTTGCTTTTTGGTTTCTTTGGTTTCTCAACAATACTGACTATTTTATCTTTGCCAAGTTCAGCCACCCCAAATCTCTCCGGGTCATGAACCTGTTTTAAAGCCACCTTCGCTCCTTTGCCCTGTTTTTTAAAGTCATCTATTGCTTCTTTTAAATTATCTTCGTAAATATTATCACCAAGAATAACAGCTATGGGACCCTTGTCAGCAAAATCCTCAGCAACTGCAATACAATGAGCAACTCCTTTTGGTTCTTCTTGAATATCATAAGAAAGATCAACGCCCAGCTCCTTACCGCTGCCCAGTAAATCTAAAAACTGCCCGGCATGGCCTGGTCCGGAAATCAATAAAATATCTTTTATCCCCGCATCCCTTAAAGTTAAAATCGGATAATAAATAAGCGGTTTATCATAAACCTGTAAAATATTTTTATTCACAACTTTTGTCAGAGGATAAAGGCGAGTGCCTTTTCCTCCAGCAATGATAACGCCTTTCATAATATTAGTATATATCTCCCATTAACAAAATACAAGTTGTGGAAAACTATTTCTCCCTCACTGCAATACTCTGAATAATCCCAAGGGCAATAAAACCCATAACCATACTGCTGCCGCCATAACTAACAAAGGGTAAGGGAATTCCAACGATTGGTAAAAGGCCCATATTCATTCCAATATTAATAACAGCCTGGAAAAGAAACATCGCTGCTAAACCAATAGAAAATAATCTGGCGAAATTATTGGATGAGGTCAGGGAAATTTTAATTAACCTGTAAAGCAAAAGTCCAAAAAGAACCAAGATAAAAACCGAGCCCAAAAATCCCCATTCCTCGGCAATGGTAGCAAAAATAAAATCAGTATGCTGTTCGGGCAAAAAGTCAAGTTGGGACTGGGTACCGTAACCCAGGCCTCGACCAAATAATTTTCCTGAACCAATGGCAATAATCGACTGAATAACATGGTAACCCTCGCCCAAGGGGTCTGCATGGGGATTTATAAAAGATATGACTCTCTCTTTTTGATAGTCCTGAAGTAAGAAAAACCAGCTAACAGAAAAAACAATGACGCCAATAAGGACTAAAAGGAAAATATGCTTTAATCTTATCCCGGCCACAATAACTACAGCCAACCAAACAAGAATCATAATCAGAGCGTAACCCAATTCCGGCTGCAATAAAATCAAAACCAAAGGAATGATAATATAAAGTCCGGAAATAATTAAATTCCGCAAACGATAAACCTCTATGTGGCGCAAAGAAAAATATTTTGCCAGAACCAAAATAACAACCACTTTCATTAATTCCACCGGCTCAAATCCCCATTGACCTATACGAAACCAGCTTGAGGCTCCTCTTATTTCTCTACCAAACAAAAGTACGCCCACTAAAAGGGCAACACCAAAAAAATAAAGACCCAAAAGAACAAAATTATTGTCTCTAAAAATCCGATAATCAAATAAAGCAAAAATGAAGAACAAAAAAAATCCTAAAACAACATAAATCAATTGCCTTTCAAAAATCTTTTTCTCTCCCTTTTGACTAACGCTGTAAATAGACAAAAGCCCCACTGTTACTAATAGCAGGACTGCAACAACTAAGGGCCAGTCTATTTTTTTGATTCTACTCCTTACCATATCTTCTCATAAAATTCTCATCCAAAAATACATTTGTCTTGGCTACGACATCAACTTCTTTAACTTCCCCCTCAATTGGGAAAAACCAGTTAATCTCAAAATAGCGCCTTTCTTTGCTCAAAACAGTTCTAAGCTCGAGCTTGCCAACTCCTAATATTTTAGATTCCTTGTCAAATAAAACTGCATAAACATCAATCCTATCAAGATCATAACTGCTATTATTCTCTAAAGTAGCAGTTAACTGACCAAGGTCTTCTGATTGTTTAAATTCCAGATTCCTAATCAAAAGCTCTATCCCCTCATAATCAACTAATTCTTGCCAATTGATATCAGTTATTTTAAATTCAACATTAGAAATTTCTGATTCAGCTAAAACTCTTTGTTCAATAATATATCTGGTTTCTAAAGGTAAAATATGAGAAGCGCCTTCGTGAGAAATAATCAAATTATTCTCTGAATCATATAAATCAAACGCATAAGAAAATAATTCAGCGCCCCAATTAGAATTGAGATTTTTTATCTTAGCCACCAGGTCCACATAATTGTCCTTGGTTTTTATTGCTTTGCTAAAAATAATTTCCAAATCTTCTCGGAGTTGCCAGAAACAAGGTGAGCAAGGACCGCCGCAATCTATGTCAATCTCTTCCTGATTTTGGATACCATCATCACAAGAAGGCAGGTTTGGTCTTACGAACAAATAAATCCCGCCCCCAACAACTATCAGGAACAAAAGATAAACCAAGACAATGGTGATTTGCTTCAAGTGTCTTTGCATCATTTTAATCTTAGCAGGTTTTCTAAGAAAAATCCACACTGGTTATTTCAGATGGTACAAATAGTAAGAAACCTCCGACAAAAGCCAGGAGGTCTCCTACCGACGTAGAGTGGAGGTCCGACGTAAAGTCGGACACACCCACACTTCCATCTTAACAAATTAAAATATTTTTGTCAACTCCCAATCACTCCCCAAGCCACAGAATTCTCTATTTGTCAAATCGGGATTTCTCCACAGGTTGACTACTCTTTTTAAAAATTTTAAGATTGAAGTAATGGCATTTAAAAAACCAAAAAATAAACCCGCCCGCAGGCGAGGCAAAATAACTGAAATCAAAAAACGCGATGGCCGAATAGCTGACTTTGATAAAGAGAAAATTGCCGAAGCTATTTTTAAAGCCCTGACCGCTACCAATAAAGGAGGACGAGGAATAGCTCGTCGTCTTGCCAACAAGGTAGTGGACTTTTTGAATAAGCGATTCGTCACAAAAAAAGGAGAAGTTAAAATTCCAACTGTAGAAGATATCCAGGATATTGTTGAAGAAATTTTAATTTTAGAAGATTTAACCGAAACAGCCAAGTCCTTTATTCTTTATCGAGAACAACGGCGAAGAATCAGGGAGACACAAGAAGCAATAGAAGAAACTTTAGAAACAGTTGACAGCTATATAGGAGAGCAAGATTGGCAAGTAAAAGAAAATGCTAATATGGCCTTTTCTTTGCAGGGTTTAAATCACTACTTAACTTCGATCGGCACTAAAAAATACTGGTTAAATAAAATCTATCCTGAAGAAATAAGAAAAGCAGCCCTTAGTGGCGATTTTCACCTTCACAATTTAGATACACTTGCCCCTTATTGCTGTGGCTGGGATTTATACGATTTACTTTTGAAAGGCTTTGGTGGAGTGCCAACCAAGCTCGTGTCTAAACCGCCAAAACATTTTAGAACTGCCCTGGGACAATTGGTTAATTTCTTTTTCACAGTCCAAGGCGAGAGCGCGGGAGCGCAAGCTATTTCAAGTTTTGATACTTTATTAGCTCCCTTTATTAAATACGACGACCTCGATTATGAACAAGTAAAACAAGCAATGCAGGAATTTATATTTAACTGCGCAGTGCCAACCCGGGTAGGATTCCAAACGCCTTTTTTAAATGTCACCCTGGATATTAACCCCTCGCCAACTTTAGCTAAACAACCGGTAATTATTGGCGGCAAGCCCCAGAAAGAAACCTATAGAGAATTTCAAGAGGAAATGGATATTTTCAACCAAGCTTTTGCTGAAATTATGAGTGAAGGCGACGCCAGTGGAAGAGTTTTTACTTTTCCAATTCCAACCATTAATATCACTAAAGACTTTGATTGGGATAATCCAGCTCTGAAGGGAATTTGGGACATGACCGCAAAATACGGCATCCCTTATTTCGCTAATTTTATTCAGTCGGATATGAAACCAGAGGATGTGCAAAGTATGTGTTGCAGATTACGCTTATCTACAAAAGAACTCTACCATCGGGGCGGCGGACTATTTGGCAGCAATCCGCTAACTGGGAGCATTGGCGTAGTAACCATAAATATGCCCAGGATTGGTTATCTTTCTAAAAATAAAAAACAGTTCTTGGAACGGCTTGGCCATATAATGGATTTGGCTAAAGAGAGTTTAGAAATAAAAAGAAAGGCATTGGATGATTTTACGGAAAAAGGACTTTATCCTTATTCTAAATTTTATTTATCGGGTATTAAAAAAATGCGAGGGAGTTACTGGAAAAATCATTTTTCAACCATCGGCTTAGTTGGAATGAATGAAGCACTATTAAATCTTATGAATGAAAACACAGGAAGCCCCAAGGGCAGAAAGTTCGCCTTAGAGGTTTTAGACTTTATGAGAGATAAGATAGTTAAATATCAAGAAGAAACAGGTGGTTTATATAATCTTGAGGCAACGCCAGCTGAATCAACTGCTTATCGTTTAGCCAAATTAGATAAGAAAAAATATCCGGAAATTATTACTGCCGGTGAAAAAGAACCATATTATACAAATTCAACCCAGCTACCAGTCAATTATACTAATGACCTTTTTGAAGCATTAAAACTTCAGGATGAAATTCAGACAAAATTTACTGGAGGTACGGTCCTCCACGGCTTTGTGGGAGAAAAAATTCCCAATGGAGAAATTGTGAAAAAGTTGGTCAAAAAAGTGTTTGAAAATTTCAAGCTTCCTTATTTTACCCTTACTCCAACTTTCAGCATCTGTCCTCACCACGGTTATATAGTTGGCGAACACTTTACTTGCCCCAAGTGCACCATTGAACAACCTTGCGAGGTTTACTCGCGGATAGTGGGATATTTAAGACCGATACGTCAGTGGAATAAGGGAAAACAAGAAGAATTTAAAGATCGTAAAGAATTCAAAATGTGAAAATAGGCGGACTTCAAAAATTAACCCTTATTGACTATCCTGGCAAAGTTGCGGCCACGGTTTTTTTGGTTGGGTGTAATTTTAGATGTCCGTATTGTCATAATCCAGAATTAGTCAGCCCCGAGCTTGTCGAGAGACAGTCCCAAATTAAAGAATCAGACTTCTTCAAGTTTTTAGACGAGAGAATAGGATTTTTAGACGGCGTTTGTATAACCGGAGGTGAACCGACTATCCATTCGGATTTGCCAAAATTTATTCAGAATATTAAAAAACGAGGGTTTTTAGTTAAATTAGATACTAACGGTAGTAATTCAGAAATGCTTGAGGATTTAATTAAAGATGATTTAGTGGATTTTATTGCTATGGATATTAAGACCTCTATTTTGAAATACAACAAAGTAAGGGCCAAGAATAAAATTTCTCAAGTGCAAAAAAGTATCAATATTATAAAAAATAGCGGAAAAGACTATGAATTCCGGATAACTGTGGTGCCTGGAATCGTTGATGAAAAAGATATAGAAGAGATAGGAAAATGGCTAAAAGGAGCTAAAAAAATTGTTCTTCAGCAATTCCGTCCAAAAAAAACTCTAAATTCTTCATTTAAAAATATCAAGCCCTACTCTTTACAGAACCTTAAAAAAATGGTAAAAATATTAGAACCGAATGTGGAGGTTGTGGAATTGCGGATATAGAAAGGCTTCTTAAAATCTGCTATATAATTTTTGCGCAAAAATCATATACCAGATTTCGTACTGAGGAATATCTTTCAATGACTAAATCTAATATTTTGCTGGTAATTTGTTTGGTTTTTATTGGAGGGTTGTTTGTAGTGTCAGTGTTTGAAATTTCCCCAATCTGGGGATTTTTATATTCCTCAAAAGACCAAATCAGCCAATACAATGATTTGGATGAAAAAATCACTTTTGTTGGAACAATAGTGAAAGAACCGGATAAAAGAAGCAATAATACAAAACTAACTATTCAAGCAAAACAAGGAAAAGTTTTAGTGACGACCAGGCAGTATCCGAAATATCAATATGGTGATGAGTTAGTGATAACCGGGAAATTACAAACTCCAACTGTCTTTGAAGATTTTAATTATCAGGGATATTTGGCTAAAGATGGAATTTATTCAGTAGTTTATTATCCAAAGATTGAGCCAACCAGAAAAAATTTCGGGAATTTTTTCTACAAAATAATCTATTCTTTTAAAAATAAAATAAAACAAGCAGTGGAAAAAATTATGC
>JAUWHN010000047.1 GCA_030605865.1 Candidatus Portnoyibacteriota bacterium | reverse complement strand
ATGGGGGTTGTAACATAAAATTTCTTCATGGTTTGTTGATTACAATAACGAATTCACCCTTAGGTTTAATTTGTTTAATAATTTCTTCAGCCTTATCTCGATAGATCGTCTCAAACTTTTTAGTTAATTCCCGGCCAACAACTATTTCTTTCTGCCCTAATTCTTTCAGGGTTTTTAAAATACGATAAGGTGATTCGTAAATTATAACCGGATATTTTGACTCGGCGACTTCTTTAAAGAATTTCTGCCTGCCTTTTTTATGCGGCGGAAATCCCATAAAAACAAATTTATTCATTGGAAATCCGGAAATGCTGGCAGCCGTAACTGCGGCGTTAGGGCCCGGAATGGGAACAATTTTTAAATCTGGCAAGCTTTTGGCTAAGTGATTAATCAATTTATTTCCCGGATCTGAAATCCCCGGCGTTCCTGAATCTGAAACCAAGGCTAAACTTTTACTCTGCTTTAATAAATTTAAAATATAATTAATTTTTTTTAATTTAGAGTGCTGATGATAGCTTTGAGTTGGGGTTTTAATATTATAACGACTAAGCAGCTTTTTGGTTACCCTTGTATCTTCGCATAAAATTAAATCAACTTCTTCGAAGATATGCAAAGCCCTTAAAGTAATATCCTTAAGATTGCCAATAGGAGTTGCGACAATGTATAATGTAGACATAGCTAATTAAAGTTTAACAGGAAATTCCTTTGTTGTTAAGATGATCATCACTCCTCATTTGTTAATAGGTGCGGCTATCGGAGTCAAGATAAAGCATTTTGGCTGGATTATTGTTTTGGGGATTCTTAGTCATGTTATTCTGGACAAAATCCCTCACTGGGATTACGGGAAAAGAATTGAGGAGATACCGCGCGATAAAAATTTTAAGAAAAATTTATTTATTAAGATCTTTGTAATAGGAATTGATGGGCTGATAGGACTGTTAATTATTGCTCCTATTATTTGGCAAAAAGACATGATGAATTTGAGTTATTTACCATTTATTCTGGTTGGTATTATAGCCTCGCTTTTACCTGATTTTATTTTAGGCATGGCCAAGCTTTCTTGTCATAAGTCTAAATTTTCAAGAAGCTATGTAAGTTTTCACCACAAATTCCTTCATCACCCAAAACATATAAGAAAGCCAACCCCGATTGGTTTAAGCACGCAAATTTTAGTCAGCGTAATCGCGATTCTGATACTACTGTTATAACTTTAGGAGATTCAACCTCTCTATATTAAAAATCCCGCAGTTGCGGGGCTTTTTAAACTACAAGTTTAAAAGCTAAAAAACTACAAGTCATGCATTACTTCCTCTTTATATCCTTAAAAAACTCCGCCAATACTGCTGCAGCTGGAACGGCTAAAATAATTCCTAAAATTCCCAAAAGCTTTCCGCCAATAAGCAAAGCAATAATAACTACTACCGGATTAAGGCCAACCACCTTTTTCATTATTATAGGGACTAAAAGATAATTTTCTAACTGTTGAACGACAACATATAAAATAAGAACCCAAAGAGCTAAAACCGGCGCCTGGAAAAAAGCAAGAATCACAGCCGGAATAGCTGAAAGAACTGGACCAATATAAGGGACCAATTCTAGAATCCCAGCTATAATTGCCAAAAGAAGGGCAAAACGAATATCAAGCAAAGAAAGACCAATATAAACCAAAACACCAACAACTATCGCTAAAAATAACTGTCCCTGAAGCCATTGTCCCATCTTTTTCTGAGCCTTTTCCCAAAGGTTTAACACATAGGCTTCGTGTTCTTTGGGAGTAACCCCTCGCAAAAGATCCTGAATGCTGCCTTTCTGAACCGCCAAGTAGAACGAAACCACCAGTACTATTATTACTGAAAACAATCCGCCAAAAATACCTAAAGTTTTAGACAAAACATTGCTGGCCGACTGCCGAAGCGTTTCGCCTAAGCTACCCAAAACTTTTTGAATTTGGGTTACAATATTTTGATACTTTAAAGAACTGTCTTGAAGCCGTTGAAATTTTTGATAAAGTTGGTTAGCATAATTCGGAAACTCCTGAGAAAAATCTTTGAGTTCTTTAGCAAAAGAAGGGATAAAAAGAACCAAAAGGCCAATTAATAAACCTATACAAACTAAATAAATTAAAAGAACGCTTATAATTCGGGGGATTTTCAATTTATCAAGACGCCTCGCCGGCAAGTCCACTGCTGAAGCAATTATTATAGCAAAAAAGAGAAGGATTAAAATATCCCGAATAGCATAAAGAAAAACCAATAGCAGAATAACAAATATTATTCGCCAAATAGTGCTTGTTGAAATATTTATGGTCTGACGAGCCATAGAAGATTAGAAACTAGAATCTAGAATTTGTTTAAATTCACCTTCGTTTTTAAATGGTCCGATAAGCGCCAAATTCAATTTCTCTGGTTTAAAAACATCATTAGCCACTTCATAAATATCTTTTACTGTCACACTATCAATTTTAGCAAATTTTTCTTCGGGGGTCAAAATTTTACCTGTTAATATCTCTTGTCCACCCAAAAAAGAGGCAATGGCATCTGAGGATTCCAAGTCTAAAACTGTGCTGCCTTTAATATAGTCTTTTGCTTTTTTTAATTCCATAACACTCACTTTTTCTTGGGTGATTTTTTTATATTCATCTAAAATTATTTTTATGGCTTTTTCTACTTTTTTATTATCAACTCCTGCATAGGTAACCAAATAGCCGCTATCAGTATAAGCTTGGACAGAGGTCCTGATATAATAAGCCAACCCTTCTTTTCCTTTAACGGAACTCTCTAAACGAGAGCTCATATTTCCTCCTAAAATAACACCCAAAAGACCAAGGGCATATTTGCGAGAATCAAAAATATCATATCCCCTGACTCCTAAATAAAGATGGGTCTGGTCTGTTTTTTTGTAATGGACCAGAACCTCTGGCTTTTTCTGTTTTACAACAACTTTCTGTTTGGTTTTTGGTCGTCCTTTTTTTATATCCGCAAAATAACTTTGGACTTTTCGGCCGTAGGCTGGGGACTTTGTCTTGCCTATATTGCCTGCTACCACAATAACAACATTTTTAGCTAAATAATGTTCTTTCAGATAATCTAAAAATTGTTTTCTTTTCATTTTTGCTATTGTTTCTTTTTCCCCAAGAATTTTCCAACCAGCTGGTTGATTGTTGTAAAGTAATTCTTCCCAAAGATCCCCAATGTACTTAATCGGGGTATCTAAATACATATTTATTTCTTCAATAATTACTCCTTTCTCGCGTTCAATTTCTTGGGAATCTAATTTGGAATTTAAAAAGATATCCGAAACCCAATCTAATGCTAAATGTAGATGTTTGGCATCTACTTTAGCATAATAACCAGTATATTCTTTGCTAGTAAAAGCATTGTATTCTCCGCCAACCCTATCAAGAGTTTCAGCAATGGCCAAAGTGTTTGGTCTTTTCTTGGTTCCCTTAAAAAACATATGCTCTAAAAAATGAGAAATGCCATTATTTTTTTTATCTTCATATTTAGAACCAGCTTCCACCAATACTAAAACAGTCACTGCCTTAGTGCCCTTCATAGGAACAGTGACTAGTCTTAGTCCATTGGAAAATATTTGTTTTTTATACATGAAATCTCTTAACTCTTATCAATCCTGAACAAGGGATAATTTCAATTCCTTTTTTCTCTAATTCATCTAAGAATAAATTCATTCCCAAAGAATCGGAGGCCATGTGGCCGGCAATTACTACATTGATATGGGCTTTTTGGGCTTTTTTGCGGTGCTTTTCTGAAATATGCATACCAACAACCGTTCCCACTCCTTTCTGTGAAAGTTCTTTGTAAATATCCGGCGCCCCTTCTGTTCCTCCGGTTATCTCTGTTAAAGCTATTTTACCAGCTCGATTATCTTCTGAACCAACAAAAACACGAGGCCCAGCATTAAGTTTAGTTCCTTCTTTGTATTCAGGTATTTCCTTAAGAGATTTCAAGATATTTTTTACCAGCTCCGGCTTGTCTTTCTTAATTTTTTTATCAACAAAATCAGCTACTAGATTATCAGCCGCTGTATGGACACACATAAATTCTAGCTTTAAAAGCTTAGCTGCATCAACCACTTTATTATGATTTACTGTTGAAACCTTTCTGCTTACTTCACTGATTCTTTCTCGCATAAGACTTTCAGCAATATGAACAGGAACCCCGTAATCACTTAAAATATCCACTTGTAAATCCATGACACTTTCTAAATTTGCCAATCCTATGCCTTGGGGATGATGAGAAATCACCAAATCAATATTACCTAATTTTTCAGCTAATAAAAGCTCTTCTGTTCCAATGTCAATACCGACTAAAATCTTTTTGATGTTTTTTATTCTTGAATCAAATAGAACCCGGGTATCTGGATAGGGATTGATTAACTTCTCTTTATCAAATTCTTCCTTGGCTTCCTTGTCTAATTTATTGTATTTCTCTTTTGTCCTTTGGAGATTTTTTAGCACTACTTTTTCTCCTCGTAAATCAGCCTTAATGCCCATTGTTATAGCTAAATTGTGAATTTGTTGTGTAGTCATATATTTTTTTATTTTAATTTATTATTTAAATAATTTATTAGTTCTTTGATTTTTATTCTCTCTTGTTTCATTGTATCACGATCTCGAACTGTTACCGTATCGTCTTTTAGGGTGTCAAAATCAATGGTTAAACAATAGGGCGTGCCTGCCTCGTCTTGAGCATAATATCGTTTCCCAATATTTCCCCTGTCATCCCAGGCAGTAAGAAAATTCTTTTTTACAATATTGTAGACCTCCTTTGCTTTTCTAACAAGCTTCGGCTTGTTTGCTAAAAGAGGAAATACAGCAACTTTAATTGGGGCGATGTTGGGTTTTAGCTTCAAAACTATCCTTTTTTCTCCTTTTACTTTTTCTTCGTGGTAGGCATCTGAAAGGACGGCTAATATTGTTCTATCTACGCCAAATGTCGGCTCGATTACATGAGGAATATATTTTTTATTTCCGTCCCTGTCAAAATACTCCAGGTTTTGGCCAGATGCTTTATGGTGTCGAGTAAGATCATAATCAGTCCGATAAGCTATTGCCCATAACTCGTCTTTACCAAAAGGAAATTCATAATATAAATCAACTGTTCGTTCAGAATAATGCGCCCTATCTTCTTTGGGAATCTCAATATCGTGCAGCTTTTTATTATCAAGACCAATTATTTTAGTAAACTTATGAATATATTCAAGCCAGTCGTTGAAAACTTTTTTCCAATCAGTATTGGGAGAAATAAAATACTCTATTTCCATCATATCAAACTCTATAGTTCGAAAAACGAAATTCCCAGTGGTGATTTCATTCCGAAAAGCCTTGCCCATTTGACCAATGCCAAAAGGAATCTTGATGTTTGTTGAATCCAGAACGTTTTTGAAATTAATGAAGATATTTTGGGCTGTTTCCGGCCTTAGATAAGTAACTATCCCTTCTTTTTCCACCGGTCCAATAATGGTTTTAAACATACCGCTAAACAACTTAGGCTTAGTCAACAAACTATTGCATTCAGGGCATTTGGAAGAACCTTCTAGTTTATCGGGCCTAAATCTTTTGTGGCATTTTTTGCATTCGACTAATGAATCTTTAAATTCTTTCACGTGTCCACTTGCCTCCCAAACTTTGGGGCTTAAAATTATCCCGCCATCCAAACCGACCATATCCTGTCTATCTTGGACAAAATATTTCCACCAGGCTTGTCTGATATTATTTTTAAGCTCTGTTCCTAAGGGGCCATAGTCATAGGTGCTCGCTAATCCACCATAAATCTCAGAACCAGGATATACAAATCCTCGTCTTTTACATAATGATACAATTTTTTCCATTAAATTATCACTCATAATTTGTTATTTATTATTACTCTACTACCATTCCGTCTCTTTTGTCTACTGTTAGATCATCGGGTAAATAGGCAGGGATAGCCGAGCTAAAAGATTCCAGCATCTCTTTGGTAAATACATCTGTTCCTTTTAGGCTGGACTCATCGCTTAAAACAGGCGTTGTTCCAACCTGGGTAATAGAGGGGGTAATGGCTATTTGAAACACTGCTTCATAGACAGGTATTAGAAACCCAGTAGCTGCTGGGAGCTTGTCAATTTTCCAAACCATTTCTTTGGTTCTTCCATTATATTCTAATTCAGTGTTTTCGGGGATTATATAAGCATCCTGCCACTCGATCCCCACGGGTAAGACCGCTGTTACTTCAATATCCTTTAAGTCATTAGAAGCATTGGTGATTTGCCAGTGAATGGTATAGGTGGTAGTTTGATTGGCTTTTGGCGGAATTGGGCCAGAATTTTTAATGCTTGAGCTTGTCTCATTGTAATATCCTTTTGCCTGTAAAACGACATGGGTGTTAATTTTTGAGCTCAAAATTTTCTCTATTTTTAACTTTTCTAAATTAAATTGAGGAGGAACATTAAAGGTTTCTATTTCGACTCGGACAGAAATTTGAAAATTTTTATCATCAAAATTTTCTATTGAAAAATCTTTTTTAAGGGACAAAGAAAATCCCACCTCTCCTGATTGTCCAGGAGGCAGAAGGGCTAAAGAATTAATCCCGGCCGCACCCCAAATAATAACATTATTCAAACTATCAAAAAATCCTCTTTCTTTCAACTTTAAAGTTTTAAAGTCAAGCATCTCACCTTGAAAATAAGCTTTTAAAGACAGCTGACTTAAGGCTACGTCAGCGTTATTTTTAAATTCAATTTTATAATTTAATTTTTCTCCGGAACTTATACTTTCGCCAGCTGGCGAACCTTCTTCCTGCTCTTTCTTATTAAGAAATAAAGAAATTAGCAAAGGAGAGGAAGCAATTTGAGTGATTGAACTGGTTTGGCTGTATTTTAAAAACCTGTCATTTTCGGCTTTGCTGATCGAGGCTTTTAGGGTTTTATTTTCTTCTTCAGTTCCTTCTAAAATCCCGGAAATTCTAATAGTCCCTCGTTCGTCTTGTTTTAGTTGCTCAAGCTGCCAAATGTTATTTTCTTCTGTTGGCTCGGGATCGGCTGTTTTGAAGGTGAAACCCAAAGGATAATCTAGCTCTATTTTTAAATCAGAAAAATCTTGGTCAGAGTTATTTATGTAGTCTAAGTTATAAGAAATTTCTTCTCCGCTTATAGCCTTCTGAGGAGCAGCTAAGTAAATGCCGACTAAAGCAGCAGTGATATTCATTTTAAAAGAAGTAAAGTTTTCAAAACGAGAACTTGTATTTTCCGGTTGATAATTTAGTTTAATTGCCAAAGTTCTGACATTTCCTTTTTCACCAGCTAATCTTATTTTGAAGTTTTTAACTCCTTTTGTTTTTGGCAAAATGCTATTTAGTTCAAGAGTTTCTTGGGTTAGCTCGTTACCTTCTAAGGAATAAGCGTCTTGGGGGTAGTCTATAACAAGTTTAGCATCTTCCAGGGTCAGCTGATTATCATTTTGATAAAATACTGAAAACTCTATTTCTTCTCCCGAAGATATTTCTCCAGGAGCAGTTATTTCCAAACCAACTTTGTCTTTAGAAAAAGAAACAGAAAGCCAGCCTTTAATAAGATTGGCTGCCACGAAAATTAAAACAATAATAACAATTATTGCCAATCCTATCCCCAGATATTTTATCCTGAATCTAAATCTTCTGCCTGAGGCCGACCAGCCCCGGGCTGGTTTTTTAGGTTTTTTTGCCGAACCAAGATCAGTTGGCTCTTCGCTTATTACTTTTTTGAGGGCAAAATCTTGTTGGTTGTTATCCATATTAGTATTATATCATAATTTAATATATTTCTCTCAAATCTTTTATATGTTTCGGGTCATAGCCGAGCAATCTAAGCAAATTATCTTGAAATTTCTTTACTATCACATCTCCCACATTTAATTCTTTAAGGGTCCTTGAAAGCAAATTCCAAATCTCCTCATCTTTTTCTTCGCCAACAATCAATTCGTCAACTAAATTCACAATTTTATAAGCAATCTTCGTCTTTCCTAAATCTTTTCGCATTGATAAAAACTGATTTATCAAAACAGCATCTTTAACAATTCTAAAATTCTTCCCTTCAACTAAAATCAAATGACTATAACTAAAGGGTTCAAGGTGGTATCTCAACTTACTCTCTAATTTTTTGGTTCCCCGAGCTGCCACCTGAATTTTACCGAATTCTTTACTATAAATAGTTAAAAGCCGATCTGTTTCCCCCAGATCAGCTGACTTCAAAATAATTGCCTCGGTTTTAATCATAATTCTCTTTTTTTCTTTTCTTCTCGATAGATCTCAAGGATGTCGCCCTCTTCAATAATCGGTTCGCCCTCAAATAAAATCCCGGCTTCTTTGCCCTTTTCAACTTCAGGAACATCTTTTTTATTATGCTGAAGTTGGGTTATCCGGCCACTAGCAATCTTTTCTTTGTCACGGACGATATCAACCCGGACCTTATTCACTGCTTTCCCCGAAGTCACCTTTCCCCCAACAATCATTCGTGATTTTTCTTTTCTAAAGATTGTAATGACTTTTAATTTTCCTAATTCTTCTCTAACTATTTCCGGCTCAAGAAGTTTCGACAGACCTTTTTTAACTTCTTCAACCAATTCATAGATTACTTCAAAAGTCTTTATCCTTACTCTCTGTCTCTGGGCGAGATTAGAAATGAAAACAGATGTTTTTATTCGAAAACCGATTATAGTTGAATTCGTAGAATAAGCTAATTTAATGTCAGATTCAGAAATATTACCAACTTCGCTTTTTAGGATATTAATACTAACTTCTTCTTGCTCTATGTTTCCAAGGGTTCCTTCAATAGCTTCTAAAGATCCCTTAACATCAGCTTTTAAAATAATGTTGAGTGTTTTTGTTTCGGCTTTTGGCTCGCCTCGCTGAGTCGAAGCGGGCGGGCTTTCTTCTGCGTCTTTTCTCTCCTCTGTGTCTTTTGTGTCTTCACGTTTTTTTGTTTTTTTGTTTCCATATTCTTTTGCTTTCTTTCTTGCTTCTTCCTCTGATTCCTCAACGCTAAATCTTTCCCCTACAGTCGGCACCTGATTAAGTCCTATTACCACGGCTGGAGCAGAGGGCAGTGCCTCTTTGATAGAATTTCTTTGAAAGTCCTCCAAAATTCTTACTCTGCCATAAGAGTCGCCACAGACAACAATATCACCCTTTTTCAAGGTTCCTTCGCGGACAAGTAAAGTTGCTGTGGGGCCCCGTTGAGAATCCAAATACGATTCAATTATTACCCCTGAAGCCGGTTTTTTGGGGTTGGCCTTTAATTCTTCAAGTTCAGCAACTAAAAGCAGTATTTCTAAAAGCTCATCAATGCCTTGATTGGTTTTAGCTGAAATATTTATTGAAGGAACTTTTCCTCCTTGAGACTCAACAACAATTTTCTCTTTAGCAAGTTCGCCAATTACTTTTTCTGGATTAGCTGTAGGTTTATCTATTTTATTTATCGCCACCACCACTGGAATTTTGAATTCTTTAATATGGGAAATAACTTCTTTGGTTTGAGGTTTAATTCCTTCTTCGGCTGCTACTACCAAAACAGCAACATCAGCTACTTTGGCGCCTCGCGAACGCATCTGGGAAAAGGCCTCGTGACCGGGTGTGTCAATAAAAGTAATTTTCTCCCCAGAATGTTCAATTTGATAAGCACCGATATGCTGGGTTATTCCTCCTGATTCCTTTTCTAAAATCCCAAAGTCTTTAATCGCCGTAAGCAAAGTGGTCTTTCCATGGTCAACATGTCCTAAAACGACCACTATGGGTGGCCGCGCTTCCAAATTTTCAGTTTTTTTCTTAGTAATCATGAAATTGCTTTTTGAATTGCTTGTTTTTCTTCTTCTGATAAATGATAACTCGACTCTCCTTTTTCAACGGGTTTAGTATAAACTCTTGTTCCTTCTCGGCTGTAGAGACTTGAGATTACCAAACCACTATTCTCTTTGTCAAGTAAGGCAATGGCAAAGCTCTGGTCTCCGCCAGTATCTTTAAAGGGATTAAACCGAATCACTCCAACTTTCTGAATGCTTATATCAGCAATCTTCTGCAAATCTTCATTCCACTTAAAAAGTTTTTCGATATCGCTTTCTGCTTTCTTCGTTCTTTTTAATTGTTCGGCAATCACCTCTTCTAAGTCTTTGGTTTTTCTTCCTTCAAAGAATATCTTAATCCGTTTTCGGGTTTTTTCCAGCCGGACCTGTAAGAAAACACTCCAAGCTAATAAAACCAAAAT
>JAUWHN010000010.1 GCA_030605865.1 Candidatus Portnoyibacteriota bacterium | reverse complement strand
TTTTTTACTGAAATCTATCGCCTTCTTTGCAATATCTTCAGGTGGTTTAAATGCTGTATTTAATCTTATAAACTTATTTTTGCTCATATCCTCATTCTATCAAAAAACCGCCAAAAAGGCGATTTTCCGACCAAATCAGGGCTGTATTAGACATACCTCCCAGCCTCGACTCGCGGAGTCGATGCGAGGCGGGCGAACTTTGGATGAATTGTTTAATAGTCTTTTAGACCATTTTTCGCGCTACCCTACCACTCAACTCACTATTTGTTAGAAACGACAAATGGCTCGGTTCAAGCAGCATCTTGATAAAAAAAAGAGTTTTCATTTGACTTTTTCATACTATATGCTAAGATTTAATGTTACTAAAATGAGTTGGTAATCTCTGCCACGAGAGGGTCGTGGTAATGCACATTTCCAAAAAGGAGGACTAATATGTCTAAACAAGCAAGAGTCAAGCGGCTAGTAACACCTGTGCCGCAGAATTTAGACGAGGCAGCCAAGTTTTTGAGGTCCATAGGACAAGAACAGCGAAAAATTGATGGAATTCAGTCATATCTTAATGAGAAGATTGACGCATTGCAATCTAAACTAATGGGTGACGTAAAGCCACACGAAGAGAAAATCTCTCAACTGGTTGAAGGACTTTTTGCCTTTGCTGAGAGTAATCGCGACAAGTTGACTGATAGCGGTAAACACAAAAGCGTAGAATTACCCACTGGTTTATTCGGCTGGCGTATGACGCCGCCCGCAGTATCGCTCCGCGATGTAGAATCAGTGCTGGCTATCTTGAAATCGTTTGGGCTGAAACGCTTTATCAGAACTATACCCGAAAAAGAGGAAGTAAACAAAGAAGCAATGTTGAAAGAACCAGATATAGCTGAGACAGTTAAAGGCGTATCCATTAGCCAGCGCGAGGAATTTATAGTAAAGCCAATGGAATTAAAAGTAGAAATTGTCTCTGATATTAAGAAACTCAAAAAAACTGTGTCCTAAAAAATCATCACCCAAGACATAATGACCATCAAACAGCTAAATTGCTCTCTGGAGCTGAATCAATAGCCTGATTCAGCTCTTTTTTTAAAAAAATTTAGCACCAAAGAAAAACTTGAAATTAAAATAGCGACATCGGATGTCGCTATTTTAGAATCTGGCAGGTCCGGAGGGGATTGAACCCCCGACTAGAGTTTTGGAGACTCTCGTGATACCACTTCACCACGGACCCATATTACTTTTTCCCTTCTTTATGTAAAGTATGCTTTCTGCACCACTTACAAAATTTTTTGTATTCTAATTTGCGCTCGACTGTTTTTCTATTTCGCCGAGTATAGTAATTTATGCGTTTGCATTTATCGCAAACCATTTTGACTATAAATTCCCGTTTCATAATAAGCCTAGGGGCGGATTTGAACCGCCGACCTCTTCATTACCAATGAAGTGCTCTAACCAACTGAGCTACCTAGGCATTTAAAAAGTGGGGACAAATCTATTTTCTATGTGGGCGCGGGAGGACTCGAACCTCCGAAGCCCGAAGGCACCTCTTTTACAGAGAGGTGGAATTGCCGCTATCCGACGCGCCCATAATAGATCTTAAAGCCCACCGTCAGAATCGAACTGACAACCTACGCTTTACAAAAGCGTTGCTCTACCATTAAGCTAGGTGGGCATTAGGCATCAGAGTTCTTTTTAAATTTTCTGATAAACTTGCCTAAAATATTATCAATTTTTAAGGTTAAGATTTTGAACTTCCGTAAAGATTTTTCTAAATTTCCTAAAATAGTACCCTGAAAAAAATTACTTGAGATAAATTGCTTTATGATATTTCCTGGCCAAATAAAAATTGCTTTAAAGGAAAATTTTCCAACTGAAGATTCCGTGGGCAAGTGAGCAAGGGCTGGGAGTTTTCGAAAAACAATAAATGCAATCCCAAGAATGCTTAATAAAAAAATTATTTTAGAAAGAATAATCATAGTTCGTATCTCGTAAATCTCCCTATCTTAATATTCTCGCCTAATTTCACTATTTTTTCTTCAATTAAATCCGCCACTGTGATATCAAGATCTTTAACAAAAGGTTCTTTTAATAAGCTTTTTTTGTCTTTTGAATCCATTCCAGCAATGTGAAGGGTTAAATCATGAGCTAATTTCTTAAATTCTTCGCTACGAGCAACAAAATCAGTTTCACAATTAAGCTCCAAAAGCACCCCCATTTGATTATTGCTATGGATGTAGGATTCAATAATCCCCTGCTTTGCTTCTCTTTTTGACTTCTTTAAAGCAATATCTTTCCCTTTTTCACGCAAAATATCTAAAGCCCGCGCCTCGTCCCCCTTGCTCTCCTCAAGGGCTTTTTTGCACTCCATCATAGAGGCGCTGGTTTTTGCTCTAAATTTTTTAACTTGTTCTGCTTTAATCATTTTTTACCTGCCTTGCCGGTAGGCAGGTTTTTAATTATAGTATTTTTCACCTGCTCCAACATAAATTTTAAAGCTGAAACAGCATCGTCGTTGGAAGGAATAGGATACTCGGCTAAGGTAGGATCACTATCAGTGTCAGCTAAGCCTATTAAGGGGATTTTCTTTCGCTGGGCTTCCCTGATAACTGCTGGATTCTTGTTTATGCTCAAAACTAAAACCGCATCCGGTAGCTTATCAAGATTTTTTATACCACCGAGGTTTCTATTTAATTTCTCTATTTCTTGGTCAAAAAGCATTTGTTCTTTTTTAGTATATTTTTCTAATTCTTTTGCTTTTTTCTTTTTTTCCAAATCACGCAAATACTCAATTCTTTTATGGATAGTTTTGAAATTGGTTAAAGTTCCACCCAGCCACCTTTCAACAACATAGGGCATATTGCATTCCTCGGCTGCTTCTTGGGTGAGCTTCTTCGCTTGGGGCTGAATTCCTACAAAAAGTATCACCCCTCCTTTTTTAACTGTTTCTTTTATAAAATTTAGGGCTTCTTCTAATTTCCTCACTGAAGTTACTAAATCAATTATATAAATATTGCTCCTTAAAATATGAATATAAGGATCCATTTTGGGATTCTTTCTTGATTTTTTGTGGCCAAAATGAACCCCGGCCTCAGCCATTTTCTTAATGAGGATTTCTTCTTTTTTAGTAAGTTTTTCTTCTAAGTCTGCTTCAATCATATAAATAGTATACCATCTCTAAAAACATAGCACAACTATTGCCCCCTGACAAGAATAATGATATTATTAAATAAGAATCATGACAAACAATGATGCTAATTTAATAGCCAAAAGGCGGGCGACCAAGAATAGGACGCTATTTTGGGCGTCTATGATAGCTACTGTTTTTCAGGTAGGCTGGCTGACTTTAGAAATGTTTGGCTTTCAAGCAGTGCTTTTTGAAATGACCGCTATTTATCTTTTAATATTGGTTACCTACGCTATCCACAATAGACTTATAAAATGGCGAAATGGAGTTTATAGGGTTAGAAAAGGTGAATTCTTTGTCTATTTCTTTTGGGCTTTTACATTTTTTATTTATACACTTTATATCTTTGACCTTATTATTAAAATCCCTGATCAGCTTAGCGTGACTTTCAGCGGAGTGACGGTGATTTTCTTTGGAAGTGAGATTATTAAGTTGGTTGGGAAACTGCTTCAAGAAAAATGAAAAAGGACATCCATCCTAAATACTATCCCAACGCCATAATCCGCTGTAGTTGCGGAAATGTTATTAAAACCGGAGCCACTAAGCCGGAAATGACGGTGGAGATTTGCAGTGCCTGCCATCCCTTCTATACTGGCAAAGAAAAAATTATTGATACGGCCGGAAGGGTAGAAAAATTCAAAAGAAGATTAGAAAAGAAACAAAAAATAAAAAAAGGCGAAAAATAACAGAATATGAAAAATGTTATAATAGAAATAAGGGCTGGAACCGGCGGCGAAGAAGCAGCTCTCTTTGCCGCAGATCTTTTTAGAATGTATACTCGATTTGCTGAAAAGCAGAACTGGAAAGTTGTTCTGCTAAGCTCAAATCGAACCAGTATTAATGGCTATAAAGAAATTGTTTTTGAGCTCAAAAACAGCGATGTCTATTCTTATATGAAACAAGAAAGCGGAGTTCACCGGGTTCAGCGCATTCCCAAAACTGAAAAAGGAGGGCGAGTCCATACTTCTACGGCAACAGTTGCAGTTCTTCATCAAATTGAAAAAGAAAAGGTTAAAATAAATCCTAAAAATTTAAGAATTGATGTTTATCGATCCTCTGGTCCCGGAGGTCAATATGTTAATAAGCGAGAATCAGCAGTCAGAATTATTCATATTCCTACCGGAATAATGACATCGTCTCAACAAGAAAGAACTCAAATAGCCAACAGGGAAACGGCATTGAAAGTTTTACGCTCTAAACTTTATGCCAGACAAATAGAACAGGAGCTAAAAAAAGAAGGCGCTGTTCGCCGTCAACAGATAGGAACCGGAGAAAGAAGTGAAAAAATTAGAACCTACAATTTCCCCCAAGACAGAATAACCGATCACCGTATCAATAAAAAATGGCACAATCTTGAGAGCATTCTTGACGGAAATTTAAAACCAATCATCAGGGCATTTCGGCCCAAATAATATTATGCTCAACTACTTTTCCTCTAGAATTAAAAAGGCTGATATTATTGTTGGTATCCCTTCCTATAACGAAGCGGATGCTATTGGGTTTGTAACCAAACAGGTTGATTTAGGTTTAAGAAAATATTTCTCACGTTCAAAAAATGTGATTATTAATGCTGATAATAATTCGCCCGACAACACTAAAAAGGCTTTTTTGGGAATAAAAACAACTACACCTAAAATTTATATATCTACTCCACCGGAAGTTCGGGGCAAAGGAAATAATCTTTATAATTTTTTCAAAAAAGCAGTAAAATTAGACGGAAAAATCGTGATTATTGTTGATGCTGATTTAAAAAGCATCACCCCGGAATGGATTAAAAAACTTGGCCGGCCAATTGAAAAGGGTTATGACTTTATTCTGCCTTTTTATAACCGCAATGAATACGACGGTTCTATAACTAATCATATTTGTTATCCTTTGATTTATGGACTTTTAGGGGTCAATGCTCGTCAACCCATAGGTGGCGAATTTGCTTTTTCAAGAATCCTTATTGACCATTTGCTCAAACAAAATTGGACCAAAAATATAAAAAATTATGGGGCAGATCTTCTCCTAACCCTAAATGCTATTTTTGGTGATTTCAAAATCGCCCAAGCAGATCTTCAAAACAAAATCCACAAACCCAGCACCCCGAAACTAGGCTCAATGTTCTTCCAGGTAGCTGATACTTGTTTTCGCTTAATCACCAGAAATAAAAAAGAATGGCTTAAAAACTTATTTGTTTCTATGCCACCTGTTCTTCATCAGCTCAAAAACCATGCCCAGCCCCAAAAACTTTCTATAGACTATAAAGACCTAAAAGAAAAAAGTCTTTATGAATTCTCTCTTTATTATGAAACCCTCCAAAAATACCTTTCAGCTTCAACTTATAAAGAATTAGAAAGAATGTATTTTGAAAAAAAGGTTCTAAATATCAAACCTGACCTCTGGGCTAAAATCCTTTACGAAGCAATCAATGCTTACGACAAAACCAGCTCTAAAATAACTATCATCCGAGCTCTTCGCCCACTCTACTTTGGCAGGACGGTTTCCTTTATTAAGGAAACTCTGGAACTAACCCCTCAAGAATCAGAAAGAAAAATCCAACAACAAGCCGA
>JAUWHN010000020.1 GCA_030605865.1 Candidatus Portnoyibacteriota bacterium | reverse complement strand
CTGGTCAGCCGTAGGCTGAAAATTCTAATAGATATATCCTCTAATCCGCCAGTCATTTCTGGATAATGTTCTGGTTGCTAATTTCCCTCTTTTCCAAGAAGGAACACCGTGCATTTCAGAAATAGTAACATAATTGCCGCTGACTGCCTCGACATAAGCAACGTGACCATACCAACTTTCTCTGGTAACCATGATTGCCCCGGGGATAGGTTCAGGGCCTGTCTGAAATCCATATCTTTGAGCGTTGCCAAGCCAATACTTGGCATGACCACTCCAAAGAACTAATCTTTTTTGAGCTACATACCAGGTACACTGCCCCCAAGGGAATACACGACTTTTGTTTCCATAGGGTCCTATGTATCTAGACTGATAAACATACTGAACTGTTGGCTGATAATAAATAGCTTTTCTGCCCCCTGGAATGATTATCTTCTGACCGACTTCGAGAGACCCGTCGGCCGGCACACCGTTATAGGCAAGAGTTTCTTCAATATCTCCCTTATAGTTTTTAACAATTTTATCTAAAGTTTCCCCTTTCTTAACTTCATGAAGAACTCCCGAAGTTGGCAGAATAACTAATTTCTGACCCGGCTTAATTATACTCCAGTAACTCAAATTGTTTACCCAAAGCAAGGTATTAGTTGAAACTCCGAAAGAAGCAGCAATATAAGAAGTGGTGTCGCCGGGCTGAACCTCATAAGTAATAATGCCGCTTCTGGCTCTGTCAAAAATTCCGTTGCCATTTATAAAATTCAAAGAAGGATTACTGGGGCTCAAAAAGGCAATACCCTGAAGAAGGATATTGCCGCTGAATTCTACTGAACCAAAACCTTCGTCAAAATCATTTAATTGAGCAGGAAAATGATAGCCGGAACTATAAATAGAAGATCCTTCTCTGAGCAACTTCTTTTCTATCCCTTGAAATTGGGCTCTTAAAGATTCCTCTGTGATTAAAGCTTGCTCTTTGTCGTTATTTCCAAAAAAAGCAAAGGCCTGGTCAAAACCAAATCTCGCAAAGTCGCTTCGCGACAGCGGGGCAAGTAAAATAACTGCTGCTATAAGCAGATAGGCTGAAGTTAAAAAAAGAGTTTTCTTAGTCTTACTAATAAGTCTTTCTATATTAAAAAATTACTTACGATCATCTCAATAAGCTATTCTTAGCTTAACAAGATAATTGGTCGATGTCAAGAAGTTTATCCACAGCCAATACTCAAGCATCTATTATTTTGCTATACTTAAATAATGGTAGATATCCTCAAAAACTTAAATCCAAAACAGAAAGAGGCGGTTATGGCGACCAAAGGACCTCTTTTAATTTTGGCCGGCCCGGGCTCAGGAAAAACGGGCGTATTAACTCATCGAGTGGCTTATTTAATCCAAAAAGGAATCAGTCCCAAAAATATCCTGGCAGTGACATTCACTAATAAAGCAGCAAGGGAGATGCGAGAGCGAGTAAAAGAGTGTTTAAACAGACACGGAACTATGCCGTTTATTGGCACTTTTCATGCCTTCTGCCTTCGGATCCTTAGAAAAGAAATTAAAAATTTAGGCTATAAAACCAATTTCATTATTTATGATGAAACGGACCAACTTTCTCTAATAAAAAAATTAATCAAGGAACTTCAAATAGACAAAGAACAATTTAAACCAGTAGTTATTAACTCAAAAATTTCTTCTCTTAAAAATGAACTGATAGACTGGAAAAATTTTAAAAAAATAGCTGAAAACTATTTTGAAGAAACAATAGCTAAGGTTTACGAAAATTACCAAAAACGTTTGAAAAAGATTAATGCTTTAGACTTTGATGATTTGATAATGCTAACAGTTGAGTTATTTACCAAATTCCCCCTAATACTCAGGGAATACCAAGAAAAATTTAAATATATTTTAGTTGACGAATACCAGGATACAAACACCAGCCAATATGTCCTAATAAACTTGCTGGCTAAAAATCCGCCAGCTGGCGGAAAAAATATCTGTGTCGTTGGTGATGAGTCGCAAGCGATCTATGGCTTCAGAGGGGCTGACTTCCGGAATATCCTTAACTTTGAAAAAGATTATCCTGAAGCCAAAATAGTAATTTTAGACCAAAATTACCGTTCTACCCAGAATATTCTCGATACTGCTCATAAAGTTATTTCTAAAAATATCTATCAAAAAGAAAAAAAACTCTGGACAGAAAATCCCCAGGGTAAACCAATTAATATTGTGGAGGCGCCAAATGAAACAGAGGAGGCAGAATTTATTATTCAAGAAATAAAAAAACTCCAAAAAGAATTATCGGCCTACGGCCGACCAGCCGTAGGCTGGAAAGACTTTACCATTCTTTACCGAACCAATGCTCAATCAAGAGCCCTGGAAGAAAGCCTGATGCGATATAATCTTCCTTATAAAATTATTGGGGCAATTAAATTCTACCAGCGCAAAGAGATAAAAGATATTTTAGCTTATTTAAAGTTGCTCTTGTATCCTCAAGACATAATCAGCTTAGAGAGAATAGCTAAGATTCCACCTAAAAACACCGGTCAAACAGCTATGCTCAAAGTCCGAAAAGCTGCCAAGGGCAAATCTCCGGCCGAAATTCTAAAACTTATTCTTAAAGAAACAAAGTATAAAGATTATTTAGAAAAAAAATATCCTAACAAAAGTTCTGAATACTCCGCCCCGAAGGAACGAGACCTCGCCTTGGGCTGGGAAATTCGCTGGCAGAATGTTCTGGAGCTGTTTTCAGTGATAAAACAATACAATAATCTGGACACTTTTTTGGAAAATGCGGCTTTGCTTTCTGAAGAGGATGAACCCGCCTTCGCCCTTCGGGCTTCGGCGGACAAGAAAAATCTCATTAACCTAATGACCCTTCATGCAGCCAAGGGACTGGAATTCCCCGTAGTCTTTATCACCGGCTGTGAGGAAGGCATTTTCCCTCACAGTAAAAGCTTGCTTGAACAAATAGAATTAGAAGAAGAAAGAAGGTTGTGCTACGTAGGAATCACCCGAGCAAAAGAACGTCTTTATCTAACCTTTGCTCAAAAAAGAACGCTTTACGGCTTAACTCAAGCCAATCCTCCGTCAAGGTTCCTTGATGATATTCCAAAAAAGTTGATAGATTATAGGATAATTGAAGGAGGGGAAAGCGTTATAGAACTATAAAATGGATCTTGCCTCCAAAAAAACAATCAAGGAATTGCTTCGGAAATACAATATAAAACCATCCAAACGTCTTGGGCAGAATTTTTTAATTGATAAAATCGTTCTTAGAAAAATTATTGAAACAGCTAACCTCTCCACAAAAGATACTATTTTAGAAATCGGACCCGGATTAGGAATTTTAACCATTGAATTAGCTAAAAAAGCCAAGCAGGTAATTGCCGTGGAAAAAGACAAAAGAATGTGCGAAATTCTCAAAGAAGTCCTCAAAGATTATAAAAATATCAAAATTATAAACCAAGATATTTTAAGCTACAAGCTACAACCTACAAGCTACAAGCTAATTGCGAATTTACCTTACTACATCACCTCACTAGTTATCCGAAAATTCTTAGAAAATCCGCCAGTTGGCGGACCCCCCAAAGAGACTATTTTAATGGTCCAAAAAGAGGTAGCTCAAAGAATTGTAGCTAAGCCACCTCGAATGAATCTTTTAGCAATGGGAGTTCAGTTTTATGCTAAGGCGGAAATTGTTAGCTATGTCAGAAAAAAATCTTTTTATCCTCAACCAAAGGTGGATTCTGCTATAATAAAGATGATCCCCCAGCCAACCCCTAAAATTAATACTAAGAAATTTTTTCAGCTTGTGAAAACTGGCTTTTCCTCAAAAAGAAAAATGCTTAAAAATAACTTAGAATTAGAAAAATCTATTCTCGAGAAAATAAAAATCAACCCTAAAACTCGGGCTGAAAATCTATCTATTCAAGATTGGCTAAAATTATATGACGAAATTTATAAAAAATAATCTTCCTTTTCTACTCCCCATATTAAGCGGAGTTTTGCTAATTCTGGCTTATCCACCTTATGATTTGGAGTTTTTAATTTGGATAGCTCTAATTCCTCTTTTTTGGTTTCTGGCTCTCAAGCAAACTTCTCCTAAAAATGCCCTCATAGGCGGCTTTCTTGCCGGTGTTTTATTTTTTGGAAAACTATTTGGCTGGTTATTTGCTACTTATCCCTTTGAATGGCTTGGAATAACAACGGAGATGGGAACTACTCTTGTTTTTGTCTTTTTAATTGTTCTCTGGATTATCCAAACTGTCTTTTTGGGGTTATTTTTTGGAATTTTTGCCTGGGGTATCAAAAAAATGGCAAAGCTTAGCTATGCCAATAAAAAGCTAAGTTATGCCATTTTTTTAATCCCCTCTTTCTGGATAATCCTTGAATATCTAAGAGCCTGGGGTTTTGGCGTGCTATGGCTGGGTAAAGAAAGTCTTTTGGGTCCTCACTGGACTATTGGAAATTTAGCTTACACTCTTCATAACGCCTCCCCTTTAATCCAACTCGCTGATATCATTGGAATCTACGGAATTAGCTTTTTAATTGTGTTTATTAACATAATTCTATTCCTCATCCTGAGACAATGTTGGAGGCCAAGTCTCCAACATATAAAATATAAACAGGTTGTAATTTTGTTTATTATCTTTGCCGTAGTTGTGACAATTTGGAACGGCTATGGAATTTATAAATTAAATGCTGATGTGGGAGGCTCAACTTCTAACATAGGAACAAAGAGAGTGGCTCTTTTGCAAACCAATTTTCTCTCCGGAAGCGAATTGAATCCTTATCAGAAAAAAGAGGTCTTTAAAACCGTTTTAGATTTATTTAGGTCTCCAGAAGCAACATTAGCAAAGCCCGATATCATAATTGCTCCGGAAGGTTTTGGTATTGTTTTTTTGACCGGCGATTCTGAAATAGCTAAATACTTACTTAAAGATTTCTGGCAACCCGGCCAAATTTTCTTAGAAAATCAAAAAATTATTGACCCTGTACCAGACAATACTGGGGTTGATGAAAAAGGGGAAATTAAATCAAGATTATTCTACTACGATTTAGAACAGGAAGAGCCGATTGCTTTTCACGATAAAGTGCTTTTAGTGCCAAATGGGGGTTTTTTACCTTATCTAACCAAGTTCTTCCTAAACATCTATTCTTTTGACATGGGGTTCGGAGAAAGATTTTATAAACGAGGAGAAAAGATTGAGCCCGCCCACCTGCCTGCTGGCAAGGCAGGAACCCCAAAAGGCAATATCGGGGGAACAATTTGCTCAAGTATTGTTTCGCCTGATATCAACCGAAAAATGACCAAAAAAGGAGCCGAGGTCTTAATTGTTGTTTCCAGTGATGCTCCTTTTCACGGAACCAAATCGCTTTTAACTCAAAATTTAGCTATGTCAAAACTAAGAGCAATTGAAAACAGACGCTATTTTGCTCAAGCTACCAATATGGGCTATTCCTTTTTGCTTAATTCAAAAGGGGAAATAGTTGCCCCGTCAGGCGGAATTGTTAAAACCTCCGAGCTAGGAAATGAAATTTTATTTGCAGACGTCTATTTGTTAAACAAAAAAACAATCTATACTAAATTTGGCGATTGGTTCGTAATTTTATCCACAGTTATAATGCTGTTGACATTCATTTTGTGGTATAATAAAAGAAGCTCATTATGAAATTCAAAGCTCCTCCTATTATTATAATAATAGTTATAATCGCAGTTGTCGGAGGGCTGATTTTGTTATTGAATTCTAAAAGGGAAAAAGAACTTAAAAGCCCAACTTCTGAGCTATTCCCAGAAAATTTCAAAGACAGCGACAACGACGGTCTACCTGACTGGCAGGAAGAACTTTATGGCACTGACCCAAATAATCCTGATACGGATGGTGATGGTTATTCAGATAGCCAGGAAGTTGAGTTGAGTCGTAATCCTTATCCTCTTCCCTTGGGAGAGAAATATAATATTACCCAGAAAATCCTCAATCAAGAAGCTCTCCAGAACGTATTATTATCTTACTTGTCTCAAAAAGCTGAATACCTTGAAAGCCATCCGGAAATTAGTGACCCTGCTCAATTTTCAGCCTTAACCGACCCTTCAATAATCAAAAAAATGGCTGAACAATCAATTGATGAAAGTCAGGATTATCTAATGGGGCCAAACCAAGAACATCTTTCCGGACTATCAGAAATATTTGATATTTCAATTTCCGATGAACAAATAAAAATATCAGAGGATAATTCTAAACAAGCAATCCAGTTTTATATCTACGAAATTTCCCAATGGCTTAATTCTGATATCTTTTTCCTGCAAAATGAAGCTCTCCAAATCATTTCTTATGCTCTTGAAAACCATGATTTTGATAATTTAGACAAATTAATAAAACTTAATGATGAATGGATAGACCAGATGAAAGAAATTACTGTGCCTTCTTCCTGGAAAGAAATTCATAAACAGGGCTTAGCCACAATAATCTTATTTAGAAATATCTTTATTTCTCTTAGAGATATGGAAAATGACCCCTTTAAAGCTTACTATGCAACAGAGAAATTAGAAGAGTTATCTTATGCTTGGACAGAACTAATTAAAAAAGCTATAAATCTTGCCCAAGAGCAAAGTATACAACTATCGTTTTAAATATGAAAATATTACAAAGAACAATTGTATCTCTAATAATTCTAAGCTTAATTCTACCAAGCACTGCTCAAGCCGGAGACTGGATTGGAGGTCCTTTTCAGCTTCTCTCAACAGTTAAAGAGACTATTCTTGATAAACTGCCTTCATTCGCCAGACAACCTGTGGCTGACATTATATTTAGAGAAGTAGACCGATTAATAATGGGAACACTTCAGGATGCAGGTATACCCTTAATTATTCTTGACTGGGATAGGCATTTAGGGGAGGCAAGAAATAGGGGTGCGGCATTATTTATTGAACAATTTGATAGAACATTCGGTGTATCCGTATATGAACAACAGATGAGAAGAACCCTGCAAAGTCTTGGCTTTAGAACACTTAATCAAAATATACCATCTTTTTCTGATTATGCTCGTTCTACTTTAAAAGCTGACCTGGGTCCTAAATACAACGATTTTATTGATAGCAATTATTCCTTGGCAAAAGGCGGCTGGGATGCTTACTTTTCTATGATGAAACCTCAACAAAATCCAATGAGCATGGCTATGATGACCAGCTTAGCCCGAAAAAATGCTGAACAAGCACAAGTAGAAGCTCTTAAACTAAAATCTCAAGCTACCACCCCCGTTAAAGACGCAACAGAAACCATAGAAGAAACAGTTACAATGGTTCCTGATGACGATGCTTATGATGCCTGTGTTTCAACGTGGTGCGAACCTTTAGGCTGGGAATCTCCAGACTTTGAAGAATGTAGAACAAGTTGCTGGGCGGAATCTATGGTTGAAGAACCTACTGGAGTTCCCAAAGAAGAACGGGTTAAAACTACTGGCATGGAAATTGCTGAATTTATGAAAAAAAAGGCTGGTTTTGACATTGAGAAATTAATTGCTGCTCGCGAAATTGAAGATCTTCTTGGAATGTTATTAACTAAGGTTCTAAGTAGCGTTATCCGCGGTCCTGGCTATGGAACGACTAAAGGACCTACGTTTGCAGGACAGACACCACAGCCCAGCTCCTGGGCTTATAAGCCCTACAAAATGGATACAAGTTTCCTTCAGCTTCAGCGACCAGCACCCAGTCGAGCTGAACGGGCAAGAGGCCGAACAAAAATTCTTGATATTGTTACTGAATCAATTGGCAGAATGTCCAGAAGTGTAGCTACTTGTAAAACTGAAGAAAGAAGAGAACAAAAAGGCCAAATGCCGGAAAATCAAGAAAGGGAACTAACCCGTTTGGAAAGCCAGTTATTAGATATGTTGGAGAACTTTACCATGCAATTGTACTCCCAGGAAACCGGGATTGCCCTTACTGATGATTTTAAAATTTTAGACCCACCCGGTATAGTCGAATCCATGAAAGTCTACGGTGAAACCTGGGATGATATAACATTTGGGTATTATCCGCCTGACTGCACCAAATTTGGTCAACCATGTGGTGATTTTGACAGTAAATTGCCTACCTTAGATGTGCTGAATACCGAGTGTAAAATCTGCCTTAGTTCTATAACTACAAATATACAAAATTGTAAAGAAACCTGCGGTTATAATAGGGACTGTATCCAGGACTGTACTCAAGAACAAGCAGCAGAAGATGCAGCTGGCTTGTGCCCTCCATCAGCTGAAGCGCTGGAAGAATTAGAAGAAATACCAACACCAAGTAATCCAGGTGGAGGCGGTGGAGGAGGAATTGAACATGAACCCTATATGTACCAGAAAGAAAAAGGAGAATTTTTTGACGAGTTTTCAGTTTTAGCCCAAATTGTCACCCCTACAGTACCGACTGTACCCACAGTACCAACAGTACCAACAGTACCCACGGTACCAACAGTACCAACAGTACCAACTGTACCTACAGTACCAACAGTGCCAACTGTGCCGACAATGCCAACGTTCCCAGCCTTCCCTTCATTCCCAGGAATACCGACTATTCCAACTATACCAACTATACCGACAATACCATCCATACCATCTATACCAATAATACCAACTGTCCCAATAGGACCCGGGGTGCCAATAGACGAAGGCCCGGAAGCCCCAGAACCTGAGCCTGAATTGGAATGCGAGGCCTTAGAAGATTTTGATTTTGCCCAAGGATGCTGTGAACAAGAACGGCTAATTAGACGAGTAAAAACTGCCTGTAATGATTGTATTAAAAAAGCTGAAGAAGTCTGCGAAAGTAAAGAAACCGAACCAGAACAATTAGCTTGTATTGAAGAATTCTGCAATAATGAAGGGCTACTTGAAGATATGGCCAGTTTATTCCCTGAACTTGATCCATTCCCCGTAGAAAATGCTGGCCAAGAATTCTACAGAAGATGCGAAATCCAAGAGAAAAAAGATACCTGCTTTATGTGTCTTAAACAATCTTTTATGCCAGCCAGCTACGCCATTGAAATTCGCGATTATATTGGTCGGGGCTTTATTAAACACCCATATTTATTAATAGAAACTATTTACAGTAGAAAAAAGGTTGAAAATATTCTTGATTTTGCCAAAGCAGTTATTTCAGCTGTGCTTACCCCTATTAAAGCAATTTTTAGCCTATTTGGTCTCAGCGGACCCAAAATAGATGAATATTATGAATATTATTTTAATATCTGTGTTGGAACTTGCCCGGAAATAATGCACACTGAAAAACAGTGTAAAAACCACAGTTCTCAACACCCTGACGCAACAATTCCGATTGGCTTAATTTGCCGAACTTCTCCAAGTGATCCAAAATGTAGTGAGTGCAATAATTTAACCCCTGATAATCTTACGGACTTTAATCCCAGCGATGAAGACTGTGGTAATAGAATCCAAAGAGGAGCTGTTAATCCTATAACCTTAGTCACTAATGCTGCTTTCAGACATCGCTCAAAATACTGTAGGGCTCTTGTGGGTCATGAACCAGCTTGGTATTGGAAATGTACTGAAGTTAAACCGGAAAGAATGGGTGACTGTGATGAAATTTGCCAGAAGGATTATGATGCCTGCCGTGACAGAGAAATAGCAGAAGACACCTGCCTTGGATTAAAAACGCTTTGTGATAATGAGTGTGCGATGATGGAGGAGGAAGAGATACAAAGTCAATGTTTAGCTGAATGTATAAAAAACTGTGCGCCTGATGACGATATTTGCGAGTCCGATTGCGAGGAGTACTGTTTTGGAGAACCAGCAGCAGCGTGCGGTGATGGCGTTGTAGAGTCACCTGAAGAATGTGATGATGGTATGCATTGTGATGATGGAACCTCTTGTACATATAATAACCAATGTACTGGAATAGGCGATGAATTATGTTTACCCAGAAGCAACGATGGCTGTTCGTCTATCTGTACACTTGAAGCAGTACCAGGAGAATGTACTGGGACCGCTTATACTTGCGATTATTATACTTCTACTTTCGACGATTTGGGCTGTAACAGCCAAGATGGCTGCTCCTGGTATGAAGAGTGGGAAGGCGACCCTCCTGAGCTTATTGATGAATGGTGCGATGATGATCCAGGAGCTACTGCATGTGATGCGTACGTTTATCCCACCTATCCTAACGCCCAGGATGATTGTGATGCCCAGGATGGCTGTGCATGGAGTACGCCTTAGTTATATTTACTTAAATGAAAATATCTAAACCCATTTCAAAAAAACTAATCTCTCTTAGTCTGATAATTGTTATATTTTCAGGCCTGTTTTTAGTTAACGTTGGCGAGGCAGGAGCAACCCCGGGAGTTCTTGATAAGATAGCCAAGGATATCTTAGGAGGCCTATTCTCTGTTGCCCTCCACATTGCCCATGCGTTCACTGCTTTTGCAGGGAACATATTCAAGGGGATAGTAGACTTTGGCTTTCAACAAATGGGTGTGGTTAAAATGGGCTGGACAATAACCCGGGATATTGTCAATATGTTCTTTATTCTTGGTTTAGTTGTCATTGCCTTTGCCACTATTTTAAGAATTGAAACTTACGGAATAAAAACTCTTTTGCCAAAATTAATCATCATCGCTCTTTTAATAAACTTTAGCTATTTGGTTTGCGGATTAATTATTGATGCTACTCAAATAGCAGCAACCTACTTTGTTAATCAAATTGAAACTGAGGACATTGCCATAGCAGTCCTGAGTAGATTAAAAGTAATAGATGCTATAAGGGGAGTAGAGGGAATGAGAGTAGCCATCACTGACTACGATCCTGATATGGTCGTAATCCTGACCACGGCTTTTTCAGCTATTGTCATATTTTTAGCTGGTTTTGTTATGCTGGTTGGGGCAATTTTGCTTTTTATCCGGGTGGGCGCTCTCTGGGCTTTGATTATTTTAGCTCCTTTTGCCTGGTTCTTTTCTATTTTCCCGGGAAAACTCAAAAGTTATTCCGGTCAATGGTGGAACTCCTTCCTTCAATACGCTTTTTTTGCTCCAATTTATATCTTTTTTATCTTTTTAGTTCTAAAAATTTCCGAGGGAACAGTTCTGACAAGCATGAAGCTGGCTACCGGAGAAACTGCAGTTGGCTTAGCAAGTCTTACCATGGTTCCAATGTTCGGAGATCTTAATTTGCTGTTTAGATATGTTTTTCT
>JAUWHN010000014.1 GCA_030605865.1 Candidatus Portnoyibacteriota bacterium | reverse complement strand
TTTTTTCATCTCTGCCCTAATGGTTGCCGGGCTAACACCCAGTTTATATTTCTCATTCAAAACCCCTGAACTCACTGGTTGAGCCGTATCGACGTATTCCTTAATAACCGTTTCAAGAATTTTTTGTTGCCGAACGTTCATAGTCCCATTATACTCCAATTAGCACTCTATTGTCAAGACTGCTAACAGTATCCACAAGAGGTTGTTAGGAAAATGTTTTTAATTATGGTATAATAGAAGCAGATAAACGCAGATCAAAACGCAGATATACGCGGATGGCATCTGTGTTAATCCGCGTGTATATCAGTGTAAATCTGCTTCTACAATTATGAATATTCTCAAAACCAAACAAATCAGCTGGATTGATATAAAAAATCCCGGCAAAAAAGATCTTAATTATCTAAAAAAAGAATTTGATTTCCATCCAATTACTTTAGGGGAGCTTCTCTCCCCCACTTTGCGTCCAAAGGTTGAACATTACGACCATTATCTCTATATGGTTGTCCATTTTCCTATCTATAATCCTAAAAAACAGACTACTGAATCAATAGAAATAGATTTTCTTATAACCCAAAACGTTCTTATCACTGTTCGCTATGAAGAATTGCCTCCTCTAAGAGAACTCTGGGGCAAATGCCTAATGGATGAAGCAGCCCGAGAACACAAGTTTGGCGAAACAACTGCTTATCTTCTTTACTGTATCTTAGAAAATCTATATGCTCTTTCCTTAAGACAACTAGACCATATTACTAAAAAAATTGACCAAATCGAAGATAAAATGTTTAAGGAAAAAGGAAGTGAAGATGTAGTTGAAAAAATTTCTTTAACTCGACGAGATATTCTTGATTTTCGAAAAACAATCAAGCCCCAGAAGACCATCCTTGATTCATTAAAAATCCGAGGCATGGAATTTTTTGGCAAAAAAATGAAGCCCTATTTTATGGATATTATCGGGGATTACATGAGAGTCTGGAGTCTATTAGAAAATCACATAGAAACCATTCGGGCTCTTAGAGAAACAAATGATTCCTTGATTTCTAACCGAACTAATCGAATCATAAGACTCCTAACTATTTTTTCTGTAATTGTTTTTCCTTTAACCTTACTGGCGTCAATTTTTGGAATGAATACTCGGTTTTTGCCTCTTGTTGGACATGAATATGATTTCTGGATAATTGCCGGATTTATGTTGCTTGCAACGATGGGAATGCTTATATTCTTTAAGCGAAAAAAATGGTTCTAAATTTTTAACTATGTTAAAAATTTATAATACTCTTACTAGAAAAAAGGAGATTTTTAAGCCCATCAAAAAAGGACAGGTGGGTATTTATTCATGCGGGCCAACTGTTTATTCATATCAACACATTGGAAATCTAAGAAGTTATATCTTCACCGATATATTAAAACGAGTTTTAACTTATAATGACTATGACATAAAACATATAATGAACGTTACTGACGTTGGTCATTTAACCAGTGATGCTGATACCGGAGAAGACAAAATAGAGAAAGCAGCAAGAAAAGAGAAGAAGACAGCACAAGAGATTACAAATTATTACTGGAAAATTTTTAGACAAGATTTTAAAAAACTGAATATAGATGAACCCGATATCTGGGCCAAAGCAACGGAACACATAAAAGAACAAATTGAGATGATAAAGAAAATTGAAGCAAAAGGATATACATATAAAACCGGTGATGGAATATATTTTGATACTTCTAAACTAAAAGATTATGGTGAACTCGCACAACTCCGCAAACAAAAATTAAAAGCCGGAAAAAGAATTGAATTAAAAGAAAAAAAGAATATAACCGATTTTGCTTTATGGAAATTTTCCCCTTCAACAAGCTCAGGGCAAGCGAAAAGACAACAAGAATGGGATAGCCCCTGGGGAATTGGTTTTCCAGGTTGGCATATTGAGTGCTCGGCAATGTCATCCAAATATCTTGGAAAGCAATTCGACATTCATACTGGAGGTGAAGAGCATATTCCAGTTCATCATACAAATGAAATTGCCCAAAGCGAAACAACCTTTGGTAAAAAACCTTGGGTAAAATATTGGCTTCATGCACGATGGCTTTTGTTTAAGGGTGAAAAAATGGCAAAAAGCAAAGGTAAAATATACACCCTTTCCGAATTAGAAAATGAAGATTTTAAACCATTGGATTATCGATATTTCTGCTTAACAGCTCATTATAGAACCCAACTAAACTTTACCCTCAAAAATCTAGAAAAAGCCAAAAATGCCTATGATAGGTTGAAAAATATTATTCCGACATTGAAAGATAACCCCTCGATTTCACTCGGGACAGAAAGAAAAATAAACAAAAAGTATCTAAATGAATTTGAAAAAGCTATTAATAATGATTTGGATATGCCTGTGGCTCTAAGTGTTTTGTGGAATTTAATCAGAGACAAAAAAGCAGAAGGTGAAATAAAAACAATTCAGAAAATGGACAAAATTTTTGGGTTAGATTTATTGAAAGAAGAAAGGGTTTCTATACCCAACAATGTTAAAAAGCTAATTGACCAACGAGAAAAAGCCCGAAAAGAAAAAAACTGGCAAAAAGCTGATGAACTTCGCCAGAAAATCAAAAAACTCGGCTATTGGGTTGAGGATACAGATAAAAGGCCAATGGTGAAAATAATTTGACTAGGTCTTGAAATTTGTTATACTGAAATATAAACATATATTAAATGACAATATGGCAAAGAAAGCAACAAAGACAACTAAAAAAACTCAGGGAAAACCGAAAAAAGAATCGCTGAAAATTGACAAGCAAGCAGCTCAATTTGACCGTCTGCCGCCTCAAAATATTGAAGCCGAGCAGTCGGTGCTTGGCTCTTTAATGCTTGATAAAGACGCTGTTGTAAAAGTCTCTGATATCCTTAGAGCAGAAGATTTCTATCGAGGCGTCCATCAATCCATCTTCGAAACAATGTTAGAACTCTTTGAACAGAATGAACCAATTGACCTTTTAAGCGTCTCTAATAGATTAGAAGAAAAAGAAATATTGGAAAGAACTGGCGGAACCAGCTATTTAACTGACCTAATCAACACCGTTCCTTCTGCTGCTAATATTATTCACTATGCTAAGATTGTTCGGAAAAAAAAGCTCCATCGAGATTTAATTGATGCTTCTCATAATATCACTCAATTAGGTTATCAGGAAATAGAAAATGTAGAAAATCTAATAGACGAGGCAGAGAAAAAAATTTTTGCTGTTTCTCAAAGATCTATTCGGCAATATTTTACACCGCTCAAACCTGCCTTAGAAGAAGCTTTTGAAAGAATTGATGCTCTTCATAAGGGTAGTGGAACAGCTCTTAGAGGACTTTCTACTAGTTTTTATGAATTAGATAATATTTTAGCCGGTCTTCAAAAGTCTGATTTTCTTATTCTGGCCTCCAGACCCGGTTTGGGTAAAACCACTCTTAGTTTGGATATTACCCGGCATCTGTCTGTTAATGAAAAAATTCCAGTGGGATTCTTCAGCTTAGAAATGTCAAGCTCGCAAGTGGTAGACAGATTGCTTTGTTCTCAGGCCCGAGTAGACCTTTGGAAATTGCGAACTGGCCGACTTTCCAGCGACGGAGAAGACAATGATTTCTCTCGAATTCAAGACGCTATTGGTTCTCTTTCTGAAAGTCCGATATTTATTGATGATACACCGGCGTCTACAGTAATGGAAGTCCGAACAAAAGCCCGCCGCCTCCAAGCTGAACATGGATTGGGACTTATTGTAGTTGATTACCTTCAGCTAATGGATGAGCCTAGGATAAGAACAGAAAATATGGTTCAAAAAATTACGGAAATATCTCGAGGCTTGAAGGCTTTAGCCAAAGAACTAGATATCCCCGTACTTGCCCTTTCTCAATTAAACCGGGCAGTTGAACAACGCGAGTCTAAAATCCCTAGACTTGCCGATTTAAGAGAGTCCGGTTCTTTAGAGCAAGACGCCGATGTCGTTCTTTTTATCTCTCGGGAAGACCAATATAAAAAAGATACAGAACAAAAAAATATTGCTGAAATTCATATAGCCAAACATCGAAATGGCCCCACCGGAAAAATAGAGTTATTTTTCAACCAAAACTTTGTCAGTTTTCAGAATTTAGAAAAAAGATACGAGGAATAAGCAATAAATTTCTATAAATTTCGCGAGCGAAGCGAGCAAGTTTCTAATGTTACCCAAAAGTATCCAAAACTTAATAAATCACTTTACCAAACTCCCCTCTGTCGGCCCGCGTCAAGCGGCTCGTTTTGTATTCTATTTAATTAAACAACCTAAAAAAGATTTGGAAGAATTCGCCAAGACCCTTTTTGGCATTACTAAAAATCTTAAAAAATGCTCTTCCTGTTTTAAAGCTATAGATGTGGAAGGCCTGCCTGCTAACCCGCCTGCCGGCGTGGCAGGTAGGCATGGCTCGGTCTCTTATGTATGTGATATCTGTAAAAATCCCAAAAGAGATAAATCCTTTATTTGTATAGTTGAAAAAGATACTGATATTGAATCAATAGAAAAAACAGGCCGGTACAATGGCCTCTATCACGTGCTTGGAGGAAATGAAATTAAGGACTTTAGTGAAAAAAATCTTAGAGAGCTACACTTAAAAGAGTTAATAGAACGAATCCAGCCTCCGGCTGGTCACCCGCAGGGTGAAAAGAAAATAAAAGAAATTATAATCGCTATCAGCGCTACTACTGATGGCGACACCCTGGCTCTTTATATCTCCCGTTTGCTGAAGCCTTTAAGCCTGCCTGTTAACAAACAGGGTATAAAAATAACCCGCTTAGGTCGCGGGCTATCCACTGGCAGCGAGTTGGAATATATGGACGAAGAAACATTGAGTCAAGCGCTACTTGGAAGAAAATAAAATTTCTTTTATTTCGATTTCAGTATATGGCTGGCGATGGCCAGCTTTTTTCTTATAACGTTTTTTAGACTTGTATTTAAAAATAATAACCTTATCCCCTTTTCCCTGCTTCAAAATCTTGCCAACAACCTTGGCATTTTTTACTAAAGGAACGCCAATCTCTACTTTCTTATCTTTTACCAATAATAAAACTTCCTTAAAGGTTATTTCTTTGTCCTCTTTACCATCTATTTTCTCAATCTTAATCTTGTCGCCCTTTTTTACAAGATATTGCTTGCCTCCGGTTTTTATAACAGCTAAAGTCATACCATTATATTAACAAAATGACTAAAAATTGACAAGGCTTCAACTTCTATTCTTCCAAGTGCTTCGGTTTTTCTATCTCTTTCGGCTCTATCTTTTCTTTGCTTTGCGTTAATCTCGCTGTATCCTTTTCCACTTTAGCAAATTCCTTATAGGCTCTATTGTAAGTGCTGACCGTTGTACTCAAATGACCGCCTAATTTATTTAAAAACTCATTATAATTCAGTATATGCTTTCTTAAAATTTCAACTCGCTGCTGGATTTCTTTAGCCGACTCTTCAATCTGTAGTGCCCGCAATCCCTGTAAAACCGTTTGTAAATAGGCATAAAAAGAAGTTGGCGAAACAATAATAACGTGCTTTTCTTTAAAGGCATACTCGATTAAATCATAAGTGCTAATTTTAACCGCTCCAACCCGATTAATCAACAGGTCATAATAAATACCTTCTGAAGGAATAAACATAAAAGCAAAGTCCATTGTTCTTTCTGTCGGCCTAATGTATTTGGCCGTTTCCTCAATTCTTTTTTTCAAATCTTCTCTTAAAGCTTTTTCTAATTTTCCCCGTTTGTCAGAATCTTTTTCTTCTAAAATCCGATTATAATTCTCCAAAGAGAATTTAGAGTCAATAGGAATAATTTTGTCTTTGATAAAGATTGCTGCGTCAACTATTTCTCCGTCTTTAAACTTATACTGTAGTTTATACTGATTGGGCTGAAACACATTTTTAAGTAAAGTTTCCAAAAAATATTCACCCAAAATTCCTCGCTGCTTGGGATTGGCTAAAATGTCGGTTAATTTTCCGAGCTGGGATTTAACATCTTTAACGTGCTGATGGTCAGCATGAATTTTTTCCAGCTGCGAAGTAACGTCTCTTACAATTTTGCTGCTTTCTTCCAGCTGCCTCTGCATCGAGTCCATGCTCTTTTCTCTTGTTTCTATTAATTCTTTTCTCATTTCTTTTAACTCATCCGTTAAATTCCCTCCCCCGCCCTTCCTCAAAACCAGATAAACAATTATCCCCAACAAAACAATTATTAAAATGTATAAAAAATAGTTCATAGAATTACTCTAACACTTTTTATTTATTTTAACAAGAACTCGAGAACTAAAAATGCTACATACAGCCCGATTAAAACAACCCCCTCTTTCCAAGAAATTTTTTCTTTGGTAGCAATGAAAAAATTAACAATAAGAACAATAAAAATCATAAAAAGGCCACCAATTAAAATAATATTAAAATTTTCTATTCTAATCGGATAAATTAAAGCAGTAATACCTAAAATAAGGGTTGAATTCATCACTGTGCTGCCAATTAAATTTCCCAAATTCATTCCTTCATGCTTGGTAATTACTGCTTTTATACCAAATACCAACTCTGGAAGCGAAGTGCCAACAGCTACTAAAATAAGCCCGATCAAAACCAATGGCAATTCAAGGCCTTCGGCAATTAGCGTGGCTGTCTTTACCACCCCCCAAGAACTAATCAAAAGTATTGCTATTGCTACTACAAATATTAATAAATCCTTAACAAATTGTCGAAATCTCTCAATGGTTCGAACTATATGGTCCATTCTTTTTCTAAACGCCTCTTTAGCTTTAAGAATGTGCCTTAAATACCAAATAAATACTATCAAAAGAATACCTCCATCAGCTTGGGATAAATTTTTATCAACTAAAAGAAGCAAGGGTAAAATAGAGATAAAAAATACAATCCAGGCATCTCTTTTGGCGATCTTGCTTTCAATCTTGATTCCCTTAGCAAATATGACAACTACGCCCAAAATAAGACTTAAATTAACTATATTAGAACCAATTATATTTCCCAAAGAAAGAATCGGCGTTTTTGCAAGAGCGGAATTTATTCCTACAAAAAACTCGGGCAAACTGGTAGCTAAAGCCATCAAAATAAAAGCTAAAACATACTCGGAAATTCTTAGATACCGAGATATTGCTACCAAGCATTTAACTGCCACTGACCCGCTTTTAACCAGGACAAGGACGGAAATAAAAAATAATGCGATATACAAAATTATCATCGTCTTTTTCTAATAAATATCCACTTAGTGAATTCAATGAAAGCTAAGTTTATTATCCCTAATCCTATAAATAATAACCAATCAAATAAATTTAATGGCACGGTTTTAAGAAGTTTCTGAAATAAGGGAAGATAAATAGCCAATAACAACATAATAATAGAAAAAAACCAGGCAATAATTATCATAGGATTAGAAAAGGGATTAATCTGCCAGATATTTTTTCTCAAACTCCTACAAGGAAACACAAAAAAGATAGAGCCTATGCTTAAACAAGCAAAAATTATTGTCCGAATTTCAGCCAATGATAAATTTCTCTTTACAAGCCAAAAGAATAAACCCAAAAGCATTAAGTCAGTAAAAATACCAATAACAAAAATTATCACCTTCATCTCTCGATTCAAAAGAGGACTCTGTGGATGTTCGGGTTTATGCTCCATTACATCCTTCTCTTTTTTCTCAAAAGCTAAAGCTACGGCCGGTAAGCTATCTTCAACAAGATTAACCCATAAAATCTGAGCTGGTAAAATAGGCAAAGGAAATCCTCCGATTACACTTGCTCCTACTAAAATTATTTCTGTAAAACTGAAAGAAAACAAATAGGTAATAACCTTTCTAAGATTATCAATAATTGCTCTTCCCTCCTCAACTGCTGCTACAACAATTGAAAAACTATCAGTTAAAAGAACTAAATCAGAAGCCTCTTTGGCCACGTCAGTGCCTGAACCTAAGGCCACCCCGATATCAGCCTGCTTTAAGGCCGGAGCATCATTAACCCCGTCACCGGTCATTGCTACTACCCTGCCCTTTTCCTGCCAAGCCTGAACAATCCTAAGTTTTTGTCGAGGGTCTACCCGGGCATATATTTCAAAATCCCCTAATTTTTTTTTAAATTTTTCCTCACTCATTTCTTCTAACTCTCTTCCTTCGATTATATTTTTTTCTTGGGCTGGCAGCCCCAACTCTTCAGCAATTGCCTTGGCAGTCAATCTATGATCGCCGGTAATAATGATAGGTCTCATCCCTGCCTTTCTGCATATTTTCATTGCTTCTTTAACGTCTTTTCTTAAAGGATCATGCAAGGCAATAAACCCAACAAAAACCATGTTCTTAAATTTCTCTTCATAAATTTTTTCTCTTTCTATTTTACTAATAGATGTTTTTAAATCTAATACTTTTTTAATTTTTGAACTAAATGAACCTCGTTTTATTTTTTTATAACCAGTTGCTAAAACTCGCAAACCTTTTCTATCTAAATCTTCATATTCTTTTATTAATTCTTTTAATTTCTTAGGAGTTATTGTTTGTTCTTTCCCATCACGTTCTAAATATCTTGAATTTTCTAAAATTATTTCCGGCGCACCAAGAACATATATTATATCTTGATATTTATTTAATTTATGAACTTTGGCCGAGTATTTATAAACCGGGTCAAAAGGTAATTCATCAATTTTTGACTGGTTTTTCTCAAGCTCTTCTCTGTTAATACCAGCCTGGGTTCCTGCCAAAAGTAAAGCTCTTTCAGTCGGCGTGCCTCGAACAATCCATTTTTCCATTGCCTCTTCGGGATTTTCAATAAAGGCCTCGTTGCATAAAGTAGCGATTTTTAAAGCTAAAATATGGGATTCTTTACTATTGCCGGCGCTTAAAAGCTCTTTAATTCCGGTAAAAACTCCAGCCACCTGCATTTTAGCTTCGGTCAAGGTTCCTGTTTTGTCAGTACAAATAATTTGAGTTGAGCCCAATGTTTCGGTAGCAATTAATTTTCGCACTAATCCTTTTTTCTTGGAAATCCGCTCCATTCCTAAAGCCAAAATAACCGTCATAGCAATTGGCAATCCCTCTGGAATAGCAGCAACTGCCACGGCAATAGCAGTAATAAACATCTCTAAAACATCTTTGCCGGTCAGCGCTCCCCCAACAAAAATGCTAACGCAAACAAAACCGACAACAACGGCAATAATTTTACTAAAACGGGCTATTTTTTTTTGATAAGGAGTTTTTTCCTCTTCTACTTCTCTGATTGAAATAGCAATCTCTCCTATTTCTGTATCTTTGCCCGTTGAAACAACTACTGCCCGCCCTTTGCCGTCTTCTATTACTGTTCCCATATAAACCATATTTTCTCTATCAGCTAAAGGAGTCTTTTTTGGCAAAACTGCTAAAGACTTTTCCGAAGCCAGCCATTCGCCGGTTAAAGCTGCTTCATTGACTTTTAAATTTAAGGATTCAATTAATCGAGCATCAGCCGGCACTTTGTCGCCGGGACGCAAAACAATGATATCACCAAGAACAATATGGGACTGATTTATTTCTTTTTCGTGTCCTTCTCTTATAACAACTGTTTTTTCCCTAACTAATTTTTTTAACTTATCAAAAATCTTTGAAGCTTTATTCTCCTGAAAAAATCCTATTCCAGCATTTAAAAAAACAGCAGCAAAAATAACTACTGAATCAGCCCAATCCTGCAACACCAGAGTAACCAGGCCAGCAAAAACTAAAATATAAATTAAAGGACTTTTAAATTGATCTAAAAATACTTTTACCCTCGTCAATCGCTTTTCCTCGGGCAATTTATTCAAACCAAATTTCCTAAGCCGTTCCTCGGCTTCTTTTTCCGATAAACCGTTCTTATGAGCCCCAACTCTTCTAAAAATCGCTTCAATACTTAGCAAGCTGTGCCAGTTTGGTTCTTCCCTTCCAAGGCGGACCAGCCTCGGGCTGGCTTTTTTAGGTTTATTCGCCATACCATCATTTTAACATAAATTTTACCCCGCACCAATTTTGGTGCGGGGTTTACCCAAATAAAAAAACAGCGCCTACGGGAGTCGAACCCGTGTTACCAGGTTGAGAACCTGGCGTCCTAACCGCTAGACGAAGGCGCCGTGTGCATTTTTTATAATTATATCCAACAACTTTGAAAATTCAATACCTGCTTCTTTAGCAGCTTTGGGAAGCAAAGATTCGCTGGTTAGTCCTGGCAGAGTGTTTACCTCTAAAATATAAGGTTTTTTATTATCTTTAAGGATAAAATCAACTCTCGAATAACCCTCGCAGTCTAAAAGCCGATGAGCTTCTATTGACTGCTCTTGTATTTTTTTGGTCAATTCCTTGCTAATTCTAGCCGGCGTTATTTCCTGGGTTGAACCGTCATATTTAATTTCATACTCAAAAAAGTGGCCATCAGGCGGAATAATTTCTGTAACTGGCAAGGCAAAATGTTTTTGACCCCTGATATTATCAATGATTCCGCAGGTAACTTCTAGTCCGTCAATATATTCTTCAACAATAACCACATCGCACCTCTCAAAAGCTTTATCAATCGCCTTTTTCAGGTTTTTTTTGTCACTAACTATAGAAATTCCCACACTTGATCCTAAACAGGAAGGTTTTACCACCAGCTTCTTTGAAAACATATTTACAAACTTATTTTTCTTTTTCAAAATTACGCCCTTGGGCACATTTAGTCCGTGTAATCTAAATAATTCATAAGATTTTATTTTATCCATTCCCAAAGCACTTGCTAAAACCCCTGAACCAGTATAAGGCACCCCAAAACAGTCTAAAAACCCCTGAATCCTGCCATCTTCTCCGTATTCACCGTGTAAAGCATTAAACACTACGTCAACCCCTTTTAAAGCTTCATCAATCGTCTTTTTTCGGCCTGCGGCCGACCAGCCGTAGGCTGGTTTACCTCTCACCAACCAATCCCCTTTTTTGTTAATTATAATCGGTATAATATTATATTTCTCTTTATCTAAATATTCAATAACATTCTCTCCTGTGCTCAAAGAAACCTCATGTTCCGAGGACATTCCGCCCATTAAAACTGCTATGTTTATTTTTTTCATATTATTCCTGCACCAATAATGTTTTTGCTTTTCGCGGTTCAGCCATAATTTCTTTGACAATTTTTTCCATTTTCATTGCCCGAGAACCTTTAATTAAAATTATGTCTCCTTGTTCAATTATTTCCTGAAGTGGTCTCTTGGTCTCGTCCGATGCATGAAATTCAAATATTTTATCATTTGCAATATCTCTTTCGCGCGCTCCTTTAGAAATAAATTTAGCCCGTTCCCCCACTATAAAAAGCAAATCTACTACTTCAGCTGCTTTTCTTCCTA
>JAUWHN010000012.1 GCA_030605865.1 Candidatus Portnoyibacteriota bacterium | reverse complement strand
TACATGTTCCCTTCGGTCAAATTAAAATATTAAATATAAAAGATAAAATATTTTTGATTTTTTATATGTGTTTTTTATATTTTGTTTTTTATTTTTTATTTTACCTACCTGATATCTTACGTAGCCTTTCTATAACTTTCGGCAAGACTTGTAAAAATCTATCTATTTCTATATTTGTAGTATATTTCCCCAAGCTTACCCTCAAGCTTGAATGGGCTTCTAATTCCGAAAGCCCCATTGCCATCAAAACATGAGAGGGTTTTAAAGCCCGAGAAGTACAAGCCGAACCAGTAGAAGCCCCTATGCCTTTCTGATCTAAACTTATAACTAAACCCTCTCCTTCAACTCCTTTAAAACTGAAATTAGCAATATGAGGCGCCCTTTCCTTTGGCTTTTCAGGACCGTTTAATTGAGTTTTGGAAACTTGGGTCAAAACCCCCCTTACTAATTTATCCCTTAGTTTTATCGTATTTCGTATTTCGTATTTCGTATTTCGTATTCCAGTAATTGCGATCCCAATACCTACTATTGCGGCTACATTTTCCGTTCCAGCTCTTAACCCCCATTCCTGATCTCCGCCAGTAATTAATGAAGAGATCGGTGTACCCTGCCGAATATAAAGCATTCCTACTCCCTTTGGCCCATAAATTTTGTGGCCGGATAAAGTAAATAAATCAACCCCCAATTCTTCAACATCACAACTCAACCAATTAGCTGCCTGGACTGCGTCAGTATGAAAGAAAATCCGATGCTCTTTGGTTTTGTTAATTTCTTCAAGTAATCGGCCAATTTTTTCAATCGGCTGAATTGCCCCTGTTTCATTATTAACATACATTATTGAAATTAAATCAGTTTCTGGAGTAATTTCAGCTTTTAAATCATCTAAGTTTATAATTCCGTCATTGCCCACCGGCAGATATGTTACTTTAACATTTTCTTTCTCAAGGTCATGACAAGTTTCTAAGACTGCCTTGTGTTCAATTTGAGAGGTAATGATGTGAATTTTCTCCCCGGCCCGTTTGCGGCGCTTTAAAGCTTTAAGCAACCCCCTGATAGCAAAATTGTCACTCTCACTGGCTGAACCAGTGAAAACAATCTCTGAAGATTTGCAATTCAAAAATTTAGTCACCTGTTCTCTGGCTTTATCAATAGCTGCCTGGATTTCTTGTCCCCAAGAATGAATAGAAGCCGGGTTACCGTATTTCTCACAAAAATACGGTTCCATCGCCCTTAAAACCTTTTTATCCATTGGCGTAGTAGCAGCATAGTCTAAATAAATTCTAGCCCCCTGTTTCATGGTTTTAATTATAAAAACAAATTAACATCTTAGCAAGCCAATAAAAGAACAACCCTTCCCGAAGGAAAGATTGTTCTATGTGCAGCTTCTAATCCGAAGATTTTCCACTGCACATTCTTATTTTAACTCTTAGAAATTGTTTGTCAAGTTCAAGTGTGAATAACCTGGGGATAATCTTTTATCAATACATAATAAACATTTCTTCCTTTTTTACCTACCTGCTTAACTAAGCCTAATTTTTCCAATTCATCCAAGTCCCTTACAGTTGTTGTATCGCTGACTTTATTAAGCTTTCTATACTCCTCATTAGTAATTCTGCCTTTCTTCTGAAGATATTCAATGGCTTTTTCTAAGCGTCTGGAAGCAGGCCTTTCCCTATTAAGCTTAATTTTCCGCCTTGCTCTTATTAAGACAAGTGTCAGCCAAAATAAAATGGCAATTATTAAAAACAGTGTTGCGATAAGTAAAAAAGTCATGATTTTATTAAAAGGGCTGCGCCAATAGCTCCGGCGTCTTCGCCGAGTTTGGCACGGACGATTCTAGTATTCTTTGCTAGTGGAGAAAGTATATTTTTTCTCATTACTTTTCTAGCCGGATTAAACAGGAGCTCTCCAGCATTAGCTATCCCACCTCCAATTATAATAATATCAGGATTTAGGATATTAACCAAATTAGCCAAGCCAATTCCCAAATACTCTCCAGTTATTTGATAAACCTTAAGTGCTTTTTTATTATCTTTTTTAGCTAATCTCATAATCTCTGTAGGGATCGCGCCCCTGCATCCAATTTCTTTGGCAATTCGTATTATACCTCTCGCTGAAACATAGGTCTCTAAACAACCCTTGTTTCCACAGCTGCACTTCCAACCATCTTTTTTAATAACCATATGACCAATCTCACTGGCACTACCATCTCTTCCATAAAAAAGTTTTCCTCTTAAAATTAAACAACCCCCAACTCCAGTACCAAGAGTTAAACCAATAATATTTTGCTTGCCTTTGCCAGCTCCTAATATTCCTTCAGCTATACCAAAACAATTAACATCATTGTCTAAAATAACCTTTGTTTTGAACTTTTTCTGAACTAAATCAGCTAAGGGAAGACCTGCTAATGCTTTCACATTAGGAGGACATAAAACCACTCCTCTTTTTAAATCTATTGGTCCCGGCGCCCCAATGCCAATGCCCCTAATTTTGGATTTGCCCGTTTCGCCCGCCTTGCCGCGAGGCAGGCCGAAGCAAGGCAAGTCTAAGTCTTTAATCAAGTGTTCAACGCAATCAAAAATCTGGGCAATTATTATTTTTTTATTGCTTGTTGATTTGGTTGCCGTCCTTCTTTTCCGGATAATCTTATTTCCCTTCATCAAGACACTATTTATTTTGTGGCCGCCGATGTCAAGACCAATATACATAAATTTAAAATAACTTCTTCGCTTCTTCCCACATAGAATTATCTCCATACTTTTCTTTCAACCAGTACCACCATTCCACTCCCCATAAATAAGCCTCTGAAAAACCCGCTCGCTTGGTATAATCAATAATTTTTCTAAACTCCTCAAAATTCATTGATTTGAATTGTTCTTCAAGTGAAAGTTCCCAGTTCTGTTTCGGTCCCCAGGGTTCAGCTTGTAATTCAATAACAATTACTTTTTTAACATCAAAAAGTTTCTTAATTAAAGCGGTTTTTCTCTGGTAAAAAATTGCTGGAATTGGATAATGAATATAAGTATCAATCTCCTTTGCCCAAATAGTTCGATAAAGAGTAGTTCCTAAAATATCCGTCCTACGAGCGGCCCCTATCCATGTGCTAAATTCTCCGCTTTCGGTAAGGATTATTTTTCTGCCTTGTCCTGAGCTTGTCAAAGGATCTAAATCCCGCACTAAAGCAATCTCTTTCTCTAAAAATTTCTTATCTAATTTGGGGCACTCTCCAAAAGTTCTTAAAAATGGTTCATTTTCCACTTGCCAGAATTTAATTGCCCCCCTGTTTCTATAATGCCCGATAATTTCGGAAATAACAATTAAAATCTCCTCCTGCTGTTCTTTCTCCGGCAGATCTCTGGCCCATTCTGGAATATGGCATTCCGGCCATCTTGGAAGCCGCCTGCCAACAGCTAAAATAATTTCCACCCCCCTATTCTCTGCCTCTTTAACTTGCCAATCTAAATCTTCAAAATCAAAATTCCCTTCAATTGGTTCAATTTCCGGCCAATAGGCAATCAAACGAATCTTTTTAACTTTCAAATCATCAAGAATGGATAAATAGGCTTTTCTCCAATCAAGGCTCAGTTCTCCAGCATAAATTTTGCTAAAAGTAACACCAAAATCTATTTTTTCAACAGGCTTGGGCTTGCCAATAAAAAAATAACACAAAACAACGATAATCAACACCAGCAAAACTAATCCTATAATTTTTAAAACTTTCTTCATATAACTAACACTACTAATCCTAAACAAATAAGAATAATGGCGAAGATTTTTTGAAC
>JAUWHN010000015.1 GCA_030605865.1 Candidatus Portnoyibacteriota bacterium | reverse complement strand
GTTAAAAAGTCCGACCACAGAAATTACCTCTATAATTTGAGGTTCGCTAAGCTTTGATTTCAGTTTTTTAAAAATTTCTGGCTGGTCTAAGTGAGCATTGTCTGTTATGTCCTTTGCTAAATCCAAAATTTCTCTTTCTTTCTCTAATAAATCCTTAGAGCCCTCAATCTCTGCAAGCATCTCTTTAGTTGCTCCCAACTTCTTAAGCATTTTTGTAGTAACATCAACACAAAACTGACACTTCAGTGATTGAGAAACCGTATAAGCTATTTTCCATTTCAAATAAGATTTTATTTTCCCTTCACTCATAATTACTTTAAACAGTTCTGTAAATTCCTTTAAAATTTTAGGACTATGAGCCATTACCTTGACCCACTCCGGCGTTTTGCCCGCTTCTTTTTCAAACTTCTCGTAAATCTCTTTGGCAATACCTTCAACCCGGTCTTTTTCTAAACAAGAAATAGTTGCCATAGTTTAAAGCAAGTCAGACTTGCTAAAGTATAGAATTAAGCGCGTCTATTAAGGCTTCTTTTGGCCTTAAACCAACTGCTCTTTTTATTCCTTTTCCGTGTTTAAAAATAATTAGAGTGGGAACCCCTCTAATTTCATATTCTTGAGCAGTCTCTGGATTTTCAGCTGCATTTAATTTTCCTACCTTTGCCCTGCCTTCAAACTCTTTAGCAATTTCTTCAATAATCGGTCCTAATATTAAACAAGGCGGACAGCCCGGCGACCAAAAATCCACTAAAACCGGGATATTGCTTTTTATAACCTCTTGTTCAAAGTTTTGGTTGGTTAATTCTAACATAAATTAATTAAGACTAAAATCTAATAATCGACCTTTTGAATATGCTTCAACTAATTTTCTTGAATAAGGAATTTCCTTCTCAATTTCAACACCAAACTTTTTAGCGACTGGATGAATTTTCTTTTTGTCGCCCAGATCAGCCTGATTTAAAATTATTTTGGCCGGCACCTTTAATTTTTTACACAAATCCAGAATCAACCCTAAATCGTAGGCGCCCATTGGAGTTGGTTCAGTAACGCAATAAGCCAAATCACAATCTAAAAGAGCTGAAATTACCGGACAATGAGTGCCGGCTGCTGTGTCAAACAAAACAAAATCTGCCCCTTTTTGTTCAGCGAATCTTAAAGCAAATTCTTTAGTTTTAAACACAACTGGCCCAGTTTCTTCTAAAGTAGGCCTGGCCATGCCGGTAATTAGATAAAAATTATTCTTAATCTTATTTACAAAAATCTCACCGATTTTTTCCTTCTTCGGCTTAATGGCTTTATGAGGACAAACCAACCAACAAGCGCCGCAGCCGGAACATAGTTCTTTAATAAATAGGGGATATTTATCGGGTGCTTGAAATATAGCATTTTCACGACAAGTTTTAACGCATAAGCCGCACTTTTTGCATTTCTTTTTGTCCAACTCGGGAAACTCGCCGTAAACTTTCTTAATCGGCGTAGTAAGTTTCTCCCCCACTAAAAGATAATCATTGGGACATTCAACGTCACAATCAACCAAAATAACTTTCTTGTTTTGTTTTAAAAAATCCGCTGCCAATAAAACAGCGACGGTTGATTTCCCCGTTCCCCCTTTTCCGCCTGTTGCGGCAATTTTTTTCATAATTTTTTCTTTGTTGGTTCTTTTAATGATTTTAATTCATTGCTTGAAAGTTCTTTGATTAATTCACTTATTGTTCCATCAATGCCTAAATACACATCCACTATGCTGTCTCTCAGGGTATGTAGTGAAATATGTCCCATTTCTTTAGTTATCACAGAATCAACTTTTTCTTCAGATATAAACAAAGAGACATTTAATCCGGCCCGAACTTTTCTATCTTTATAAGGATTATTTTTAACATAATGGTTTTTAATTTCTCCTTTGTCTATTTCTATAAAAATAAATTTCTTAGCCCTACCAAAATATTTTGAAACTTGAGAGTCAATCCCTCTATCTTCATCTATGGGAATAGCAACTTTTTGTTTATCGACTGCAAACGGCTCAAAAGAAACATTAAATAGATCTATTGATTTAATTTTATTTTTAATCTCTTTTTCAATGCTGTCAGAAATTTCATGGGCTCTTTTTATATCAATAGTTTTCCCCACTTTGGCTTTTACTTCGCCAAAAATAAAGAGGCCAGCTTTTCTTAATTTCAAATTTTCAAATCCTTTAAGTCCCGAGATGCTGTTTAAAATACTTTTTATTTCTTTCTCAATTTCTCGGCTTGGAGAAACGTCCATTAAGGCAAATATTGAATTTTTAGCTGAATCTATTCCTATTTTAAAAATAAAAAGAGCAATTAAAATTCCCATTATGCCCTCTAAATAACTAAGATTAAGCCAAGCTGATAAAAGGCCAATTAAAACTATTGTTGAAGATAAAAGGTGCAGCTTTGATTCTTTGCCATCGGCAATTAAGCTTTGGGAGTTAATTTTTGTTCCAATCCTGATTTCGTATCTTCCGACAAAAAACATAATTAAGGCATCTAACACAGCCACTCCCATGGCCACCAAAGGAATACTTAACTGATACTGAACAGATAGTTTACTTACACTTTCTTTGATGATTTCATAGCCGGCAAATAAAATTAGGAGAGAAATTAGGAAAGCGGCAACATTTTCTGCCTTGTAAAATCCGTAGGGAAATTTTTCCGTTGGTTTTTTCTGGGCAATTTTTAAGCCAATCCAAGCAAAAAAGGCAGAAAAAGAATCCGCTGCGCTATGTATGGCATCACCTATTAAAACTATACTTCCAGAAATAAATCCAACTATAGC
>JAUWHN010000028.1 GCA_030605865.1 Candidatus Portnoyibacteriota bacterium | reverse complement strand
TGCTTACGACAAAACCAGCTCTAAAATAACTATCATCCGAGCTCTTCGCCCACTCTACTTTGGCAGGACGGTTTCCTTTATTAAGGAAACTCTGGAACTAACCCCTCAAGAATCAGAAAGAAAAATCCAACAACAAGCCGAATATTTTTATAAAAAAAGAAATTATCTGTTAAGTAAGTATAAATAACCCCGACATCACGTCGGGGTTATTTCTTCACAATACTCACTTTTTTCACTGTTTTTTTATCGGCATCAATGACTTCCAGTGCTATATTCCCTATCTTAAGTTTTTGACCGATTTTGGGAATTCTATTTAATTTATCTTCTATAAGCCCGCTTATAGTGGTATATTTTTCATCCAAAGAAATGTTGAAAAAACCATTGATATGTTTTACCTCGGTTATCCCGTGAACTAAAATTGTTTTTTTGTCTACTCTCTTTATCAATTCTTCGGAAACATCGGTTTCATCAACTATTTCGCCTACTAACTCTTCAATAATATCTTCTAAAGTAACGATTCCAACTACCTCTCCGTATTCATTAACAACCACTGCCATATGAATACCCCTGGTCTGAAACTCCCGCATTAATTCGTCAATGAATTTTGACTCGGGTATGAAAATTGCTTCCCGAGCAACATCCTTTAAAATAACAGCGGGTCCCTTTTTAGCCAAATGAATTAAAGCATCATCTTTGTATAAAATTCCAGTTATATGATCGATGCTTTTTTTGTAAATTGGAATACGAGAAAAAGAAGAATCAATAATTTTATTTTTAACACTTTTTAATTTTCTGTTCTCTTCAAGGGCATAAACTTCTGACCGGGGAGTCATTACATCTTCAGCAGTGATATCATTAAGCTGAAAGACTTTTTTAATAATTTCAGCTTCTCTTTTCTGAACCGTTCCTTCCTGAACGCCGATTGAAGCCATAAGCCGCAGCTCCTCTTCGGTTATTGCAGGAATCCTTAAACCTCTTTTAGGATAAGCTTTTTCAAAAAACCAGGTTATTGGAAAAAGAATTTTCCCTATTATAAATAGCGGTTTAGCAGTTAAGCAACAGATTTTCTCATTATATCTAATACTAATGGATTTAGGGGTAATTTCGCCAAAGATAAGAATAATCAAAGTCATTATTCCGGTAGTAATTCCAACCACGCTGGATTTAAAAATGTCTGCAACAATAATCGTGGCCAAAGAAGCAGCGGCGATGTTAACAAGATTATTACCAATCAAAATAGTAATTAGAAGTCGCTGAGGATTTGACTTTAATTTGGCTACTAATTTAGCATCCTTATCTTTACGGGAACTCATTTTTTTAAGCTCAATATTGCTCAAAGAAAAAAAAGCTGTCTCTGTTCCGGAAAAGAAAGCTGAAAAAAGGATTAGAATGATGAGGAAAATATACATTCTATTTTTATTTTATCAAATTTATCTGCTCTTGAATAGTAACGGCTAAGTCCATAACTTGATAGCCGATAAATTGTAAATAGGGCTTCCACCAATTACTTCCGGCTAAGTATATCATATATGCTTTCCGTTCGGCCTCGTAAGTTCTTTCGGCTGCTCCGGCATTAACCAAATAAAGGGCAGCGGCAACAAATGCATCTTCTATATCCCAAGGTGAAGGAGGATTATGAGCGGTAATTGCCGCTATCCTGCTCTCATAACCCAACCACGTTTTTGGTAAAAATTGAGCCGGACCCAGTGCTCCGCCCCAACCATACCAAGCCCTGCGAGATACCGGCATCATGTCAGGATTAACTCCTATCCTCTCACAAAGCGCTAAATAGGCAGAATGCTGCCGAGGATTCATATCAATCTGCCAGGTGCCAGTGCCAACATTTGTCCCCCAGCCAGATTCCTTACTTAGAACTCCTAATAAAAATGCTGGTCTAATGCCAGTAACCGAAGAAGCAAATTCAGCCAAATTTAGAGCATTTTCAAAACTTAATGAGCCTCCCATTCCCTGTAAAATATAAAGCTGGCTTCGGACAGTATTAACATCGGCCTGTTTATTCTTAATTAATCGTTGATATAAATATTCCTGTCCCTTGGTGTCATCTAAGAACTTCTGGCGTGCTTTTTTCTTTTTTTCTATAGAATATTTTTGAGTTTCTTGAATAGCTTTTAAAGCTATCATTTCATTTTTATGTTCTTCTAATTCTGATCCTTTAACTGCTAAATGTTCTTTAAAAATCTTGATTTCTTCTAATGATTTTTGTATCCCTGCTTGAAGATTTTCTAAAGACTGGAGCTCTAAAAAAAAGTCTGATAAATTTTCTTTAGTTAAGATAATCTCTAAAAAAGAAGTTTCATCATATTTATAAATCGTTCGAATAAGCTCACCTAAAATCATCTTTTCGTCTTCAGTCTGCTGCCCAAGTTCTTTAATTTTAAGATTAATACTATAAATTTCTGATTCAATGCCCCCTACAATTAACTTTATCCGTTTAATTTCTAACTCAAACTCTCCTATTTGATTATCTAAAAGACTAAGTTCTCCTTCTAAGCTCTTGGCTTGACTCTGGACTCCTTTAACAGTTTCTCGATATTTCTCTATTTGCTTAGTTAATTCTTCAATTTGGGCATTTAATTCAGCCCTCAATTCCTCTGCCCTCTTGCCGTCAATGTCTTCTGTTTCCGCTAAAAAACCTGAATTAGGTATTATCAATAAAAAAATAATCAAGCAACAAAAAAAACTCGAAAATATGCTCGTTCGAGGTTTTTTTGAGTAGATAAATTTTTGATAAATATACATTATTTTTCTTTCTCTTCTGCCGGTTCTTTCCCGACGTCCCTCGACGTTACGTCGGGGGAATGCGGGACCCCGACCCCTTCGGGCGTCGGAGCTTCCTTTTCTTCCTCTACTTTCTCTACTTCCTCAACCTTCTCTTCAACCTCTTCTTCTAAAGCAGCCAACTCTTCTTCGGAACGAGGTGGAATAACCGAAACTACAACTTCCTCGGATTCAGCTAAAATTTTTACGCCCTCTGAAACTTTTAAATCTTTAATGTGAATTAAATCGTCAAAAGTTTTAAGAGTAGAAATATCAACTTTTATCTCGCGAGGAAGATCGGTCGGCAAAGCTTCAACTTCTACTTCAGTTATATTCTTAATCAAAACCCCGTCCTCTGTCTCCACTACAGGAGATTCTCCTTCAAAAACCAAAGACACTTCAGTAGTAATCAGTTTATCCATCCTCACCGCATAAAAATCTATATGAGTGAATTTATCAGTAACCGGATCTCTGCTAACGTCATAAATCAAAACATTTTTACCTTCTTTTCCTGTTTTCAACTTTACTATCGTACTTTCTCCAGCTTCCTTATAAACTTTCTCAAATTCGTTATAATCAATTTCAAGAGGCGTTGACTTAACCTTTATTCCGTATAAAACAGCCGGAATAATCCCTTCTTTACGAAGGGTTTTTACTTTTTTACCCAAAGTTTCCCGAATTTTAGCATTGATTTCTATCATAGATTATATTTTACCCTTACTACCAAATAAGTCAATTTTTTCTTCAACAACTTCCTTCATTGCCTCAACTGCCGGAGCGAGAATTTTGTAGGGTTTTATTTCTTCGGGGTGTTCTTTTATGGTTTCTTCTAATTCTTCGCTGTAGGCAATCCGCAGTTCGGTATTTATATTTATTTTAACTATTCCCAGCTTAATTGCTTTTTTAATGTCTTCATCAGGGGTGCCGGAACCGCCATGAAGAACTAAAAAGGTTTTTGGAATGGCTTGCTGAATTTCCCTTAATTTGTCTAAATATAAAGGGGGATTTTTCATGTCTGTCCCCAAGTCTGACTTGGTTTCCACCCCGTGAATATTCCCAACAACAATTGCCAAGCTGTCCACTCCTGTTTTCTCAATAAATTCCTTGGCTTGTTCTGGGCTAGTTAAATCTTTGGGTTTAACCTTTATTTTTTTATGAACCACTGACTCACCTCGTAAATAACCCAACTCCCCCTCAACTAACAGCTCGGGGTTTTTCTTTTTAGCATAATCTACTACCTGTTTTGTAACTTTAACATTTTCTTCAAAAGATAAAACAGAACCATCAAAATGAACTGCTGAATAACCAGCATCAACTGCTTGTTTAACGCTTTCAAAGGTTTTGCAGTGGTCGGCATTTAAAATAATTGGCAAGCCGGCCTCTTTTTGCCAAACCTCTACTAAAGCCGCTGCTTGTTTTGTGCCAATAAATTTTCTTTCTCCTTCGGATGTGCCAATGATTACTGGAGACTTTAAATCCTTAGCAGCTATTATAATTGCCTTAATATGCTCATCAGTTGAAACATTAAACTGCCCCACCGCATATTTACCCTTTTGAGCTTTTTTCAGGATATGAATTCCATTCATAAACTAATAAACCCTTTATCAAAATTCTCAATCGCTAATTCTTCCATCTCTTTTTCTCCTAGATAACCTTCAAAAATTCTATTCCACAGAGCCTCGTGATGATGATAAATATATTTAGACTCTATGTTGCTTTTTCTGGTTAAACAAATAACATTATCAATCAAACCAAAACTTATCAGGGTCTCTTCATTGTTTGCTTTCTTTTTAAAATAATCGCTTTCAAAATCAAGTCCATCCCAAAAGCCTAATTCCAATTCGGGAAAACGATCTCCTAATTTAGCAATATTCTTCTTGGCTTTATTCCAAAAAATAACCTCCGGATTTACATGGGGTTCAAAAAGACGAGCATCATTAGGATCGTCTTTTGCCAAATATCTCTGGATTATTCTCCAAGTTACAACCCGCTTATCCGGTAGAGGCAATCCTCCAACATCTCCTCGAAGAGCAGAAAGTGCTTTTTTGGTAAAATTCTCCTCACCACTGTATTTTTTAAATAATTTAGAATA
>JAUWHN010000038.1 GCA_030605865.1 Candidatus Portnoyibacteriota bacterium | reverse complement strand
TGGGATAAAAAAGGCAATTTCTCCACTTTTTGATATTTGTGAAGTAAGAGGAATTTAAAAACTATTTTATGACCCCTTTATCGTATATATTATTAACTACTTTTTTAATTAGTTTAATCTCTTTTATCGGAGCTTTAATTTTATTTCTAAAAGAAGAACTGCTTGACAGAATTCTTTTGATCCTAGCTGCTTTTGCGGCTGGAGCTTTGATGGGAGGAGCTTTTTTACATTTAATTCCCGAAGCAATTGCTAAAGTCGGAGCTGATGAAAACTCTGTCTTCTTTATCTTCTTATACTTAATTTTTGGTTTTTGTATCTTCTTTGTTTTAGAGCAATTTATTAGATGGCATCATCATCATGCCACTAAACATCCCGAAATAAAACCCTTTTCTTATCTAATCTTAATTTCCGATGGCGTTCATAATTTTATTGATGGCTTGATTATTGCTGCTTCTTTTGTTGTTGCTTTTCCAGTTGGAGTAGTTACTGCTCTGGCAGTAGCCCTCCACGAAATCCCTCAAGAAATTGGCGATTACGGAGTTTTGGTCTACGGCGGAATTAAACGAGTCAAAGCCCTATTTTTAAACTTTTTATCAGCTATTACAGTAATTCTTGGCGGGATTGTTGGATTTTTGCTCGCAGAGGAAATAGGAAAATCAGTTGTTTTTCTCTTGCCTTTTGCTGCTGGGAATTTTATTTACATTGCTGCTTCGGATTTAATCCCGGAGATTAAACACAGAGAAAGCCTAAAGAAATCATTAATTCATTTTTCTGTATTCCTGTTAGGAATAGGGTTGATGTTGTTAATAAGGATGGTATAATAAAAACATATGAAAATAACTCAAGAGCGGGAAAAATGTATTGGTTGCGGTACCTGCGTTGCAGTTTGTCCGGATTTTTGGGTTATGAATGAAGATGGGAAAGCAGATTTAAAAGGAGCGAAAGACGTTGGCAATGGAATTTTTGAATTAGAGGTAGATGATGTTGGTTGTAATAAAGACGTTGTCTCAGCTTGTCCGGTTCAGATTATTCACGTTAAATAGTAAACATCAACGAATTACTAATTCCATACGAATTTGCGAATTCGTAAATACGTAAAAGATTCGCCATTCGTTGATTTTATGTTTAATTCTATCCTACAAACCATTATTCAATGGGCTATAAGTCACGGTATAAAAATCCTTGCTATCCTTATTGTGGCTTGGATTATTTTACGGATTTTGAAAACAATTATTCGTCGGGTTATTAAATCAGTGATTGGTAAAACTTATGGAATTCGTGACGGTGTTGCTGTAGAAAAGAGAACAGCTACCCTTGAAACCGTATTTTATTCAACAGTTAAAATAGTAATCTGGGTTATTGCAGTTATGATGATTATCCCTGAATTTGGCGTTAATATTGGCCCTATTTTAGCAGCCGTGGGCGTTGCCGGCCTGGCTTTTGGTTTTGGCGCCCAATATTTAATTCGTGATTTAATTGCCGGCTTGTTTATTATTTTAGAAGATCAATATCGAAAAGGAGACTCAATAAAAGTTGGCGACGTCGCCGGGACGGTCGAGGAGATAAATTTAAGAAAAACAGTTATAAGGGATGTAGATGGTGTTGAACACCATATTCCTAATGGTGAGATAAAAATAGCTTCTAATCGAACCAAGCTCTGGGCCAAGATTAATCTTGAAATTGGAGTTGCCTATGATACTGATTTAGATAAAGTAATTAAGGTTTTAAATAAAGTTGGCCAAGAAATGGCAAAAGACAAAGATTGGAAAGATATTATAATTGAAGAACCTCAAGCACTGGGAGTTAATGAATTCGCTGATTCAGCAATTATTATCAGGGTTTCGGGAAAAGTCAAGCCAGGTGAACAATGGGGCACCGCCCGGGAATTACGAAAAAGAATCAAAGAAGCTTTTGACAAAGAAAAAATTGAAATCCCATTCCCGCACAGGGTGGTTATTCAGAAGAAATAGGGTTTGTTTTTATTAAAAATATAAAATCGGCAGAGAACAGTTCTCTGCCATTTTATATTGCCTTATTCAATTGAAAATGATACGATAGATTAGTAGATTTAGCCGCCCCCATAGCTCAATGGATTAGAGCTACAGACTCCTAAGCTGTAGATGTAGGTTCGACTCCTACTGGGGGCATTTCGGGCCCATAGCTCAGTTGGCTTAGAGCGTCGGCGTGGCACGCCGAAGGTCGCGGGTTCGAGTCCCGCTGGGTCCACCAAGTCAAACTCGGTTAGAGTTTGAAGAGGTAGGCGAGTTAGACTCGCCACAATATTTTATGAATTAAGAATGCAACGTCAGACGTTGCAATAATATGAAGATAAAATTCTTTTATATTTATATCCTTTTTAGCTCAAAAGATTATAAGCTGTATATTGGTTATACAGAAAATCTAAAAACAAGATTAGGAGAACATTTTCATGGTAGAGTAATAGCAACCAAAAACAGACGCCCTCTCATATTAATTCACTACGAAGCGCTAACTAATAAGCAGGACGCTAAAGTGCGAGAAAGATTTTTAAAAAGCGGGTTTGGGCGTTCGCAACTCAAAAAAGCAATTCAAAATAGGCTTGGAGAATTAGGATATAAATATTTAAATTAAACTTAAAATATGAGAACAATTTTAGTTGATGCGGTTAACGCTTTTGTAATAGAGGACGAGGGCACTTTCAAGATTTTTAAAGAAATGCACGATTTACTTGAGAGTTTCTCGAACAGAAAAATTATTCTTACTGGGGCAAACGATGAGCAATTCAAGAAATTTGGTTTGGATAAGATGCCTCATGACGTCTTCACACTAAAGCACGACCCAGAAAAAACAGATTCAAAATACTATGAGACGATGCTTAAACATTTTAGTTTAAGCAAGGATGATGTTGTATATTTTGAACACAATCCAGGGGCTGTAAAAAGCGCTCGATCTGTTGGCATAAAAACTTATCACTATGACTCAGATAAAAAGGACTTGAAAGCCCTTAAAGATTTTTTATTAGAAAATTTATAAACAATTTTTAACAAAGAAGTTTGACTGTAAAGAATTCCACAACTTCAATTCCTTAATAATCTGGTTCCAATTCGTAATTACGAGGTCCACCAAGTCAGACTTGGTCCATTATGAAAATTATTTGGGTTTTGGTGAATTGTAATACTGACAAAGAAGCAGATGATATTGGAAAACAAGCCTTGAAACAAAGACTCATCGCTTGTTTTGATATATTTCCGCGGTTAAAAACTGAATATTTTTGGCCGCCAAAAAGCAAAAAAACTGAAATTGCCAAAGGGGCTTTGTTAACAATGGAAACTTTACCAAAATATTTTAAAAAATTAGAGAAATTAATTAAAAAATCACACAGCGACGATTTACCATTTATCGGTTCTATAGACATTAACAACGTTCATCCTGATTTTGTAAATTGGATGAAGGGAGAACTTCAAGATTAAATCTGTGTCTGATAATCAACAATTTATAATCGAAGGCGGGTATCCTTTAAAGGGTAAAATTCGATTAGGCGGAGCCAAAAATGCGACAACCAAGATGATGGTTGCTAGTTTATTAACTGATGAAGAAGTTGTTTTGGAAAATTGTCCTGATTTGGGTGATGTTCAAATAACTGCCGAACTTTGCGAGGCAGTTGGAGGCACTGTTAAGCGAAGCGGGAATACTTTAAAAATTTATACCCCAAAAATCACCAATCATCGAGTTAAAGAACTAAGCAGGAAAAACCGAATTCCCATTTTAGCTCTTTCGCCCTTGCTCCATCGATTCAAAAAAGCAGAAGTGCCGATTGTTGGCGGAGATAAAATTGGGCCCCGGCCGGTAAATTTCCACCTTAATGCCCTGCGAAAGATGGGAGCTAAAATAGAGGAGACAAAATTCAGTTACAAAGCCCAATCCAATGAGTTGAAAGGAGTTAATATTGAACTTGCTTATCCCAGCATTGGAGCAACAGAAAATATTATTTTGGCCGGAGTATTAGCAAGAGGAAAAACGATTATTTCTAATGCAGCAGTAGAGCCGGAAATTATTGATTTAATAAGACTACTTCAGAAAATGGGGGCAATTATAGAGCTCAGAACTATTCGCAAGATTTATATTGAAGGAGTGAAAAAACTTTACGGAGCAACTCATAGCATTCTTCCTGACAGAAATGAAGCGGTTTCCTTTGCAATTATGGCCGTGGCTACTGATGGAGATATTTTTATTGAAGATGCGCAGCAAAATACCTTGATAACCTTTCTAAATACATTAAGAAAAATCAACGGAGAATTTGAGGTTGAAAAAAATGGGATTAGGTTTTTTAGAAAAGGCGAGTTGAAACCAATTGAATTAGAGACAGATACTTATCCGGGATTTATGACTGACTGGCAGCAGCCAACAGTTGTTCTTTTAACCCAAGCTGATGGAACTTCTGTGGTTCATGAAACTGTTTATGAAGATAGATTTGGCTATACTGAAGAATTGAGGAAAATGGGAGCTGATATTACAGTTTCCACTGAATGTTTAGGAAAGAAGACTTGTCGTTTTAAAGGTAAAGGCCGACCGCACAGCGCAACTATAAGGGGGCCAACCTCTTTGAGTGGAGCTGAAATGGAAATTGAAAATATCAGGGCTGGTTGTGCCCATGTTATTGCTGCTTTAATCGCTAAAGGGGAATCAAAAATCCGCGGTATCGAACATTTAGACCGCGGATATGAGAATTTTGAAGAAAAATTATTGAGTTTAGGAGCAAAAGTGAAAAGAGTATGATTGGTGGGATGCCGGAGCTTGGTTTAACGGGGCTGTTTCGAAAGCAGCTGTGCTCGTAAGAGTACCGGGGGTTCGAATCCCTCTCCCACCGCCACATAAGAAATTTTCAAAGAAAATGCACATATCAAAAAAGAATCAGCACTTGCCGACTCTTTTTTAAAGGAGGTTTGACAATTCTTATTCTATTTCTCTTATTTTAATAGTCTTTGTCTTCGACTTTTCAACCTTCGGAAGTTTAATTGTCAAAATTCCGTTTTTTATTGAAGCCCTGACTTTGTCAGTGTCAACATCAATTGGCAAAATAACCGAACGAGAGAAGGGGCCCCAATAGAGTTCTTGATAATAATAATTTTCTTGGGGCATAGATTCATCTTGCCGTCTCAGGCCTTTAATAGTTATCATATCATTAGCTATAGTTACATCTATGTCTTCTGATTTTACTCCGGCAATAGTTGATTTTATGACAATGTCACTTTCGGTTTGATAAACATCAATAGTTAATTGCCCTTCTTCTTCGGGGGGCCATTTCTCTTTCTCTTTTTCTTTTTCTTTTTCTTTCTCTTTTTCTTGATTTTCCGGCTTACTGGTCTCGAGTTTTTCAGTTGGTTCAGGGCTTTTTTTGGTTTTTATGGTCTTGCATCCAGAGGTTTTTTTAGATTCCTCAAAATCAACCTTCGCAAGCAGGTTTTTTTCATTTTCGGCTTCAGCTTCTTCTTTAGTTGCTCCGGTTAATCGTTCAAAAAAAGATTTTTTAGCTACCATGGCTTTTGCCAATAAGAAACGAATTAAAGCCAATTAAATGCTAATAA
>JAUWHN010000035.1 GCA_030605865.1 Candidatus Portnoyibacteriota bacterium | reverse complement strand
ATTAAAAATCTTGTTCCAAACCCTAAAACCCAATGGTAAAAAAGCATACCTCCCGGCTACTATTTGCCTGATGAATCCGCCCTTATAAAGGTATTTATAGCTTATATTTCTTATCTCAGCAGGAACTGATTTAGTTGTTTTTCCAAATAGTCTTGATTGTAGCATATCAATAAATTCGCAAGGGATTCGTTATTCGTTAATTTTAGAGTAATTTGGCGATATCTCTAAATGTTACTAAAAGCATTAAAGCAATTAATAAAGCAAAGCCAATGCCATTAACCAAATTCTCTACCTTAGCACTAACTGGCGAGCGTTTAATTTTCTCAATAGCTAAAAATAAAAGTCGACCGCCATCTAAAGCTGGAAAAGGAAGGACATTAATAATAGCTAAATTGATGGAAATAATAGCGGTGAATTGCAAAATATAAACCAGGCCTAACTTAGTAATTTGAGAAGTCAAAACAGCAATTCCCACTGGTCCGGCTATCTCGCCAATTAAAACTCCCTCCAAAATAAGTGTTTTAAGTAAGTGATAGAATAAACTAATAAAAGTCACAATCAACTGGCCAGTTGTCTTAAATCCCTGCCAAATTGCTAAATACCAGGGATAGGTTACTAAGCCGGTTTTTGCTAAAGCAATACCTATTGGCCCTTCGTTTTCAGGAGGAGAAATCCTTGGTGTCAAAATCTTTTCTAATACTTCATCTCCTCTTTTAATAAATAAGGTAATTTCCTTACCAGCATGTCTGGCCACGAGTCTTTGTACATCCCCTACTTCGTAGATTATAAACCGCGAATCGTTAATCACTAACTGCTTTATTGCATCTCCCATTTTTATTCCTGCTTCTTCAGCCGGCGAATTTACAGCCACCTCAATAATTTGAATTTGAATATTGCGAACATTTTGTTCAATTTCTTCTTCAATAACAGTCGGGGCACCTATTCCGTGGACAATACTAAGCAGCACTGCTGCTAAAAATAGGTTCATAATTACCCCCATAACAAGTACTATTGCCCTTTGCCAGATCGGTTTATTATAGAATGCTCGTTTGTCTTTTTTCCCGCCTATGGCGGACCAGCCTCGGGCTGGTTTCTTTGGCCTTTGTTCGCCCTGAATTTTTACAAATCCACCTATGGGAAATAGATTTATAGAATATATAGTTTCGCCTTTTTTAATGCTAAAAATTCTTGGCGGGAAACCAAAACCGAATTCTTCAACTTTCATCCCTGCTTTTTTGGCAGCAATAAAATGTCCAAATTCATGGGAGAAAATCAACAGACCCAATATTAGTATAAATACAATTATTGTTAGTAGCATATTTTTAAACAGTCATTATTTCGGATTCTTTATTTTTCCTCATTTCTTCAACTTTCTCATTATATTCATCAATTAGCTTTTGCAACTCGTCTTTGCCTCTAAATTTATCATCTTCTCTTATCTCCCCTGCCCTTTCACCTTCCTGAATTTCTTTCCAGATTTCTTCCCGTTTATGACGAATTGATATCCTGGCTTCTTCGGTTTTTTCATTAATAATCTTTACATATTCTTTTCTTTGCTCTTCGGAAAGAGGTGGAATATTTATCCTGATAATATCGTTGTCCACAACCGGGCTTAAGCCGGAAGAATGTCTAATCGCTTTTTCAAGTTCAGGTAAAATATTTTTATCCCACGGCTGCACAATAATTAGTCTTGGCTGGGGTATATTAATACTCCCCAACTGCTTAATTGGTAATTTTTGGTCATAGCATTCTACTTCGATATCTTCAACCATAGCTGGCGTTGCCCGGCTGGTTTTTATTTTCAAAAACTCACTTTTGAGGAATTCAATCGTTTTATCTAACTCTGGCTTGAGATTATCTATTAATTCTTTATACATAAAACTAAATTTTCTAAAGCTAAGCGCTTATTGACATTAGTATTCAAAACCAAATTTTTTGTCTTCTGAATTTCTTTGAGAATTTTTATAAAATTCTCAGGCGATTCCTGCTCTCTAAACCAAAACAACCAACTATCTAATAAATTAAGAATTTCTGTTTTGTTCCCGCTATAGCGGGCAGGTTTACATATTTTTTCTATATATTTAAAAATATCATTTAGGGGTTTTTGAAGAACGTCTGTGCATTCTTTTTTTATAAAATCCTTGGATATTTTATCTAAAGCAGGCGCTCTAAACTTTATCTCTTCACAGCGGGATATAATAGTATCGGGCAATGCTGAAGGAATGTTAGTTGTTAAGATTAAAACCGCATTGCCTCTTGGCTCCTCCAGGGTTTTCAATAAGGCATTAGCTGCTTCCGGAGTCATCTTTTCAGCCCTTTCAATTATCGCTGTTTTGAAAGGACTGCTATGCGGAGACAAGCTTAAATATCTTTTTAGCTCCCTGATTTGTTCAATGCTAATTTCTTGCTTGTCTTCAAGGACTGTAATTTGAGTAATATCCGGGTTCTGACATTCCAAACACTTTGCGAACCATAAAGCTGTTTCTTTTTTTTCTGAATGGGCTGGGCCAATAAATAAATAGGCGTGACTAACCCTATCTTTTTCTATACTCTTTTTAAGATAATTTAAAATATGCTCTTGCCCAATCATACAATTATTTTACCACAACTCTAAAGCCATTGACAAGCTTCAAAGCATTAAGTACACGTAATTATGTGTGAGGTTGTATGTGTGAGGTTGAGCCTCACACATAATTACGTAAGGTTACTCTAAAATTAAATCTTCTATATTTGCAAGGTCTTTAGCTATCCATTGTTTAACAAATTTTTTGTATTCCTGTTCGTTGCCAAAAATGCTTAAAAGTAATTCTCTATCAGTAATTGACGGAAAATTTTTCCTGCCAATATAATCAGGATAACTAGACCAACGATAGTTTTCTAAAGATTCGTTTATTTCTTCCCAGTTTTTTATTCCCACTTCTTTCCATCCCGGTTCTATTAGTTCGGTCGGGTTAAGGTGGGTATATCGAGAAAGATGAGTGAGATAAGTTTCATTTTCGATATGCACAGACTTAAACCTTCCTTGAAAAAGAGAACCACTTCTTTTATGTTTAATATTAAAAGCCATTGTATAACCCGTGCCTAGTTTATGCATGAATCTTGAAACACCGTCCTCAATTAATTGTTTTAAAATCAAATGGAAATGATTAGGCATTTGGCAGAAACAAATAACTTCTACTAATTTTTCCCTTGGTTTTTCTATGTGTGAGGTTGAGCCTCCCACACCTCCAATATTATGGTTAGCTATTCGAACAAATTCTGGAGCTCGTTTTTGGTCATTAAATTCGTAGAGGTTATGGATAAAACGAATGTAATCATTCCTGTCAAGAAAAACTTTTCGCTTATCTACACCGCGATTATAAATATGGTAATATTCATTATTTGCAAAAATAGTTTTCCTCATGGTTTTTATGTGTGAGGTTGAGCCTCACACATGCTCACACATAATTATTTAGCTGTAATTCTGTTTATAAATTTTTTGAACTTTTTTTCGAACCGCTCTCGGGAGAATTTGTGGGCGTGGGTGGAGATAAATTTTGGATTATATTTTAATAAGTTTTGACGCAAACGGCGAATGCCATCAGCTAACACTGCTGAGTGCTGCCAGTCAAAAAATTCCCCGGTTTTTCCTTCAATTACAGTTTCAATTGCCCCACCTTTTCGATACGCTAACACTGGTTTAGCGTGCACCATCGCTTCAATTGGCGCAATGCCAAAATCATCTTCGCTGGGAAAAATAAAAGCTGTGCAATTTTTGTAATATTTATTTACCACTCTATCCGGCTGCCAACCTAAAAATTTGATGTTCTTTTTGGCCCTTCTTTCTAATCTTTTTCTTTCCGGCCCTTCGCCAATAATCATTAGTTTCAACCCCAACTTATTAAACGCATCTACTGCTAAATCAATTTTTTTATATCTTCTCAATTGCGACACAATAAGATAAAATTCGTGTTTGCCACCCTGCGGGTGGTCAGCCGTAGGCTGAGATTTTGGCACTTTCACGGGTGGATATATTACAACAGACTTTTGTTTATAGTACTTCTCTATTCTTTTCTGTACTGTTTTCGATATTGCTACGAAGTGGTCAACCCGTTCACTGGCCTGTCTGTCCCAAATTCTAAGATAGTGAAACAATAATTTAGAAACAGGATTTTTCCAGAGGATTGTCCTCTGATTTTTATTTAGCCAGAGATATCTATTAGGGCTGTAGCAATAACAAATATGTTTTGTTTGGGGTCTGGTAATAATTCCTTTGGCAAAAGAAAAGCTGGAAGAAATTACTAGATTAAATTCTCGAAAATCTAATGTTTCAGCAGCAACTGGTAAAAAGGGTAAAAGTAATTGATATTTCTTTTTCAAAATAGCGGGAAATTTTTGCAAAAAAGAAGTTCTGATTTTGGTTTTTGGAAAAAACCTCTTTTTTATTTCTGGATCGTAAAACAAAGTATAAACTTCTGCTTCTGGGAAAAGCTCTGTCAAAACCTTAAAAGTTTTTTCAGCCCCGCCAAAAGCAGTTATGTAGTCATGTATTAACGCTATTTTCATGATGTAATTATTTTTAATGTTTCTTTTGCGCACTGTTGCCAGGAAAAGCGTTTAATATTTTCCTGGCCTTTTTTAATTAATTCTTTTTTTAATTCTGGGTTTTTGATTATTCTATAAACTGCCTCGGCTATTTCTGTAGGTTTTTTAGGGTTAACTAATAAAGCTGAATCGTTCAAAATTTCTGGCAGACTACCAGCACTTGAGGCCACCACCGGAACACCAACTGACTGTGCCTCTAAAACCGGAAATCCAAATCCTTCATAAAAAGAGGGAAAAACAAACACATCCGCATTTCTCAATAATTGCCATTTTTTATTATCATCAATATATTTGTTGGGTCCAGCTAAAATCAATTCGTGTTTTATTTTATATTTTTCTTTAAGAATCTTGTATGCTTTTTTTAATCCGTCAATGTTTTTTCTTTTATGTTTAGTGCCTATATATAATAAATAGGGCCTTGTTTTCGATTTTGATGTGTGAGGTTGAGCCTCACACATAATGCCGTGGGGGATTACTTGTATCTTATTAGAATCAATTTTATAAAATTTGATCAAGTCCCTTTTAGTGCATTCTGACGGTACGATAATCTTTTCTGCTTTTTTAGCGTTTCTTTTGGTTAAAAATCTTAATTTTTTCCTTTCTGAAAGAGAATAAGATTCTGGAACTCGTTCAAATTCCAATCCTTGAATTGTCACAACTATTTTTTTAGGGTGAATTATGGGAAACGTATGAACGGGAATAAATAAAATATCGGGTTTATTTTTTAGCATTGTTAATGATAATCTGATTTGAGTCCACCCCCACTTAAAAGGCCATTTAAGGGTTTTCGTGGCATACAAAAAAAAATGATGATTTTTATAATCATCAACCTCTGGCAAATGCTTCAGTAACTGATAAATATACTCTCCTACTCCGGTTCGTTGTTTTAGGTCTGAACCGACCTGAATTCCAATTCGCATAAATTCTATTTTTTACTCATTATACTCTTCTTATACACCTCCAAATTCTCCAGGGCCATTCCCGTTCCTTTGGCCACGCAGAACAATGGTTCATCTGTCACATAACAAGGTACGCCAGTGATTTGGGTTATTAATTCATCAAAATTTCTAAGTAGAGCTCCACCCCCAGAGAGAACCATTCCTTTGTTCATAATATCAGCAGCTAATTCCGGAGGGGTTTTATGAAGAACATTTTTAACTGCTCTAATAATATCTTGAAGGCGGTCAGAAATGGCCTCGGTAACTTCATTGCTATTTATGGTAATAGTTTTTGGCAGGCCGTTTATTAAATCACGTCCCCTAATCTCAATGGATTCTTTTTCTTTCTGGGGCAAGGCGCTTCCTATCTTGATTTTTATTTCTTCAGCTGTTTGTTCTCCAATAGCTAAATTATATTTCTTTTTTATATAGTCGGTAATTGCTCTATCAATTTTATCTCCCCCAACTCTAACCGAATCCCAAGCCACTACTCCTCCTAAAGATATTATAGCTACTTCCGAAGTCCCACCGCCAACATCAATAATCATATTTCCAGAAGGTTCATTAATAGGAATTCCCGCACCAATAGCTGCTAGAACCGGCTCTTTTACTACGTAAGCGGCTTTAGCTCCTGCTCTTACAGTAGCCTCAATTACTGCCCTTTTTTCAGTAGAAGTTATACCTGCTGGAACTGAAACCATAACTTCGGGTCGAAATAATCTAATTTTTCCTCCGGCCTTATCAATAAAATAAGAAAGCATTGCCTGGGTAACTTTATAATCGGCTATAACCCCGTCTTTTAAGGGACGATGGGCTACAATAGTATCAGGGGTGCGTCCGATCATTTCTTTTGCTTCATTACCAACCGCTAAAACCCTGTTATCATCTATAGAAACAGCAACAACCGAAGGTTCATTAATAATAACCCCTTTTTTGGGAATATAAACTAATGTATTAGCAGTACCTAAATCAATGCCGATTTTCTTTATAAACCTGTCTTTATTTTACCTTAAAACTTTTATCTTTGCAAGTCTTTATTATTGATGCTAAGATATAATATATGACTCGTAAAACCCGGCGTATTATTTTCTACATCTTCCTTGTTTTCTTTATTATTCTTGCCTGTGTTGCTGTTTTATATTCTCAAGGATATACTTTTGATTGGCAAAAAAAATCTCTGGTTATGACCGGAGCTTTTTATTTCAAATCCCATCCCAAAGAAGCTGATATTTATATTAATAATGAATATTTGGGCAAGACTACTAAATTTATAAAAAGATTAACGCCTGAAGAATATGATATTAGAATTTCTAAACCCGAATATCATGACTGGCAAAAAACCTTAGAAATTGAATCAAAATTAGTTACCGAGGCAAAAGATATTATACTAATTAGGAAAAATCTCTTGCTAAATAAAATTACAAAAGATTATAATGTAAAATACTTTTCCCTTTCAAATGGTAAGAAGAAAATAGTCTATTTAACAGATAAGGCAACTAATTATTCTCAACTTGCTCTTCGTTTAATAGATTTAGCTGAAAGAACTGATGAACAAATTTACCCCCCACCACTTTCGTTCAAAAGTGGTGGGGATTTTACCCCCATATTACCTAATTTAAGTAATCTCTTAAAAATCTCCTGGTCTCTCAATAACGAAAGACTCCTTTTATCTTTTTCTAATAACCGTTACTATATTTTAAATCTAAGAGACCAATCTAAAATCATAGACTTCAATAATCTGATTAGAGTATTATCGAATTATAAAGTCTACAGTATTAAAAATTTATCATTTCATCCTCAAAATTCTAATAAAGTCTATTTTTATTCCAAAAACAATCTTTACTTTATTGAACTAAATGATTCTAATTTATATGAATCTTCAATATTTTCTATTATCTCCGATATTCTAACTTACAAGATTCATAAAAATAAAATTTTATATATCAAATATTCTGATGGTGGGTTTTATAAAACAAATCTTGAGGCCTCGTCTTTTAAGAAAATTTTTGATATTCCATTTTTTCCAGCCCAAGATTGGATAATTCCGGGACAAGAACCCGAGCAGGATATAGAAATATTTAGCGATGAGATTTTAATGATTGCTCACAATCTTTATCTTTTTAATTATCAAACCCAAATCTTTGAAAAGATTGCTGCGGACGTAGAAAACATTGAATTTTCTAACGATGGCAGGAAATTGCTTTGGAGAACTAAGCAAGAGATCGGAATTGTCTGGTTGGAGTATGAATCTGGACAGCATATACGGGAAAAATACGAAACTGAAATAGTAATCAAGATATTTGAAAAAATAAATCAAGCCCTTTGGTATTCAGGAACTAATCAACATATTATTTTTGTCGTAGGAGATGAAATTAAAATTACTGAACTTGATGACCGAAACAGAAGAAATACCATGGACATTTTTTCAATTAAAAATTCTAGGGTATTCTATAATGAAGAAAATGCGAAATTATACGTATTGAACGAAGAACAACTTTTTGAAATAGATCTGGACTAAACTATTCTTCTATGGGTAACTGTTCCAATGGCCCTGATTCAGGGAATTCAAGAGCTGGTTTACCAGCTTTTAAATTAGCTAAAATTTGTTTTACTAGCTCATTGTCGGGATTCAACTCGGCAATTTTTTCAAATTGTTCAATAGCTGCTGTCTTGTTTCCTTCTCCATCGTATAACAATCCAAGGAAGTAACGAGCATTAGAAAAGTTGGAATCTAAAGCTACTGCCCTGGCAAATTCTGCGATTGCTTGAGCTGTTTTTCCTTGCCTATCATAAACTAAGGCTATTTCAAAATGAGCTAACGAATAATTGGGCTTAAGCTCAATTGCCTTATTGTAGGCCTCTATTGCTTTATTTAAATAATCTGCTATTTGTTCTTGTTCCTCTTGGTCCTCCTGGCCCCTTAGAAAATCAACTTCAGTTATATAGGTTCGAGCTATCTCCATGTAAATAAATGGATTAGTTGGTTCAAGTGTTAAAGCTTTTTTGTAGGATTCAATTGCCCAAGTACCGGCCCAATCTTTTAAGGCTATTAAATTACGACAGATCGATCCTTGGATTATCCAATTAGAAGCATTTTGGGGGTTAAGAGTAGTCGCTTTGACAGCCGAACTAATAGCATTATTTATACCTATTTGAATCCTGTTTTCTCGCTCCTGTTGAGTTAATTCAGGATCGTTCAAATTTTGATTTATCTGAACAAGGAAAAGCTGAGCTAAGTTTTTATAGAATTCATCCTGATAAGGATTAATACTCGTGGCTCGAACTACCTTATCTATGCCTGAATCTAAGCTTCCTTTGTTTATTAGCTCAAGACCTGATTTATACTTGGCTTCGGCTATAAATCTACTTCCTCCTAAGTATAAAAATCCAATAATCATTATTATTAAGATTATAAAGCCGAAACTAGCTACTAAGGCGGTTTTACCAGAGGCCCTGAGATTGACAATTTTAATATCTTTTTTTTCATCCCTGCTGGCAATAACTAAAAGGGCGAAAAATAACCAAAACACAAACATTAAAGTTATATTTTGAGGATAGAAAAACCAGCTTATCATTAAAGTTAACCAACTGGAAAACAGCCCTATTTCTCTGCCAGTTAAACCCTTAAATACTTTTAATAAAAATATTGTAATTAACCCTAAAAATGCTATTAGTCCCAGAATTCCTATTTCTGAAAGCAAAGATAGTATTTCAGCCGGAGCATTGTTGAATCTAATGTTCCAAAAAATTGTCTGATTAATACTTTCTGGTTTATAAAGAGAATAATTATAAACAAAGGTTTCGGGGCCGCTGCCCAAAATAGGACTATGTCGAATAACTTCTTTTACAACATCCCATCCTCCTTGATAACTTAATCCTAACTCTATTGGCAGATTAAGATTAAAAAAAGGACCAGGTTTGAAAATAAGAAAGATTAAGCAAAAAGCCAAAATTATTACCGGTATTGTCAACCATCCTAAATTTTTCCCCGAAAGAACTTCTTTCTTGGTCAGCCAAAATCCTATAATTATTGCCATAGCAATTGCAGTTATTATCCATAAAGTCCTTAAATTAAGCAACAAGATTACAACCAAACTAAGAATAAATAATGCTATTAAAAATCCCTTGAACCACTTTTTAGCTCTTGGCAATAAACCAAAAACCAGCGGCAGAAGAATTGCTAAGAATATTCCCAGACTAGTTATCGTGCCAACAGTATTAAACGAAGCTGCCTTAGTAAAATTCCAGGGAAAAATGAATATATCCAAAATCTGAAACAAACCAATAATTCCCACGATTGCCGAAGACGCTAAAAAAATAGTTAAAAGCTTAGAAATTTTAGAATTCACCAACAAAAGAAAGAAAATGAAAAAATAAATCAGATTAATTAAGGAACGGCTTAAATTATTGTCAAGCCCCATTAAACTATCATAAGGCCGAAGAGAAAAAATTGTTGCCAGACCATAAACTATTACAAAAGCCAAAAACAAAACAACAACTAATCCTTTATGCCATCTAATTTTTTCCTGGGTTAGTAATTTCACCAGCCAAGCAACCAAGGCAATAGTTAACAAGCCAATCATTAAAAACTGTTTATTAAAATCTAAGGCATTAGAAGTTATAGGCAAGAACCATAAAGGTAATAAACCTACAAAAATATAAATACACCATTTTATAATTTTATTAAGAGGATCAAGGGGTACACCTTGAAAAATTTTGATTTTCATATTTTTAAAATTATCGCTTTCGCCATTGAGGGGCTCGGCGAGCCTTTTTAAGACCATATTTCTTTCGTTCTTTTTTTCTGGGATCACGGGTTAAATAACCCGCTTTTTTTAGTTTTTTGCGAAAATTGGGGTCAAATAAAATAAGGGTTCGGGATAGACCGTGCCGAATCGCTTCGGCCTGTCCCCTGATACCGCCGCCTTTAACTCTTACAGTAACTCCAAATCTATTCAGAGATTTTAAGCGTCTTAAAGGAGCTTCAACAACTTGCTGTAATTCCAAAGTAAGAAGAAAGTCTTTATGTGGCTTGTCATTAATTATTAAATTCTCTTCTGCTACTGATTGAAGTGGGCTTGTGGCAAACAAACGCACCCTTGCCACTGAAGTTTTTCTTCTGCCAACTGCTTCAAAGTATTTCTTTTTTTTCGGCTTTTTTGCAGCGACCTTTTTCTTCGCAACAGTTTTTTTCACCGGTTTTTTGACTGGTTTTTTTGCCTTGGTAGTTTTTTTGGCTTTAGTCTTTGTTTTAGTTTTTGTCTTAGTCTTTGTCATTTTTAAATAATATTAATCTATTTATCATTTTGGCTCTTAATTTATTTCTGGGCAACATTCCATAAACAGCTTTTCTCAAAACTTCATCTGGATTTTTTGTAAACAAATCTTTGTATTTTATTTCTTTTATACCGCCAGGGTAGCCAGAGTGTCGATAATATTTTTTTTGTTCACTTTTCTTGCCCGTAATTTTTATTTTAGAGGTATTTATAACTATTACCTCATCTTTTGCGTCTAAATGAGGAGCAAAGTTTGGTTTGTGTTTTCCTTGCAGCAAAACAGCGACCTCGGTTGCTAACCGACCCAGAATCCTGCCAGTAGCATCAATTGTATATATTTTTTTCATTTCATTAATTCTATCACCGCCATTCTTGCCCCATCGCTTTTTCGGGGGCTGATTTTTGTAATTCTGGTGTATCCTCCAGCACGACTTTTATAACGAGAACCTAATTCTTGAAACATTTTTTTTACCACCTTATTTGAAAAATCTTTAATCAAAAGCCTTCTATTGGCTACAGTGTCTTTTTTAGCTCGAGTAATGGATTTTTCAACAAAAGATTTTAATTCTTTTGCTTTGGCTTCGGTGGTAGTTATTTTTTCTTTAAGAATTAAAGATGAAGACAGGCTACGAAGCAATGCCCTTCGTTGATCTTTGGATTTGGTAAATTTTCGCCCTTTTTTCCTATGCCTCATATTATTTCTTCTTTTTGCTCTCTTTCTTTTTCGTTTTATTATTACTTTTCTTTGCTGTTATTTTTGTTTTTAGTGTTACTTTGGTTTTTTTCTGGGGTTTTTTCTCCTTTTTTTCAGCCTTCGGCTGACCAGCCTGCCTCGCGGCAAGGCGGGCCGCAGGCTGGCTTTTTTTCTCCTGCTTTTTCCCAACAAATAAACTAAAATAATCTACTAAAATTTGAGCTGTTTTATTAAAAGCTTCTTCCGGCGTAATGCTGCCATCAGTTTTTATATCAATCTTCAATCTGTTAAAATCTGTTCTATTCCCTACTCGCATATTCTCCACTTCATAATTCACTCGTTTTACAGGAGAAAAGATGGCATCAACAGCAATAGAACCAATTGGTAATTTTTCTTTTTTCCTTTGTTCAACCGGTACGTAACCAAGGCCAGAGTTAACTTCGATTTCTATATCTAATTCTGCCTTTTTATCCGTAAGGGAGGCAATATAAGCGTCTTTATTAACCATTTCAATATCAGAGGTTAATTTGATTTCCGATGCTTTGACTTTTTTCTCCCCTTTTGTTTTGAGAGTTAAGGTTATAGGTTCTTCAGAATATTTTTTAAATCTTACCTGTTTTAGATTTAAAATTATCTGGATAACGTCTTCTAAAACATGAGGGATGGTTGAAAACTCATGTTCGGCGCCCTTAATCTTTATTGCTGTAACAGCTGCTCCTGGTAAAGAAGAAAGGAGAACTCGCCTAAAAGCATTGCCCAACGTCATTCCGTAACCTGGATAACAGTTTTCAATTTCAAAAACAGCCCGATTCTCCCCTCTTTTGATAATTTTAGGGGACTTTGGTAAGAGAATATTTGTCTCCATGTTTTGTAATTCTAATCTACGAATAAACATTCGAATGCAATGAATTTATTCGCGGCATTCGCATAACTATTCGTATCATTCGAATTATGATTAACGTGAATAATACTCCACTATCATTCGTATATCAACAGGAATATTGATGTCTTTTTGGCTTGGCCAAGAAATAACTTTTCCTTCTAATTTAGTTTTATCTAAAGATAGCCATTTAGGGACATCGAATTTTTTTAGTTTAGTTTTTAGATTTTTAAATAGCCCTAAATTGAGACTAGATTTTTTAATCTTTATAACGTCCTTTGGTTTTATCCCAAAAGAAGGAAAATTTGTTTTTTTGTTATTAACCAAAATATGACCATGGTTAACAAGTTGGCGAGCATTGCTTCGAGATTCCGCGAATCCTAATCTAAAAATAACATTATCTAAACGTATTTCCAGTTTTTTTGATAGATTATCCCCAATAACCCCTTTTTCTTTTGAGGCCTCTCTAAAATAGCGCTTAAATTGTCTTTCTCGAATATTATAAATCTGACAAATTTTTTGTTTTTCAGCTAATTGAGCGCCATATTCCGAAACAGTTCTTCTTTTTTTGCCGTGAATCCCCGGAGGATAAGATTTTTTAACCATTGCGCATTTAGGAGTAAAACAACGCTCCCCTTTTAGAAAAAGTTTTTGACCTGCCCTTCTACACTTTTTACAGCTTGCTTCGTTCATATTAAACCCGCCTAGGTTTACGCGGCCTGCACCCATTATGCGGTACTGGGGTAACGTCTTTAATGGATATGATATCTATCCCTTGATTTGCCAGAGCCCTTATTGCTGCCTCTCTGCCCGAACTAATTCCTTTTACAAAAACCATCACTTCTCTAAGGCCTGTTTTAGCCAGTTTTCTTACCAAGGATTCAACGGCTTTAGAAGCAGCAAAGGGAGTGGCCTTTTTAGGTCCTTTAAAGCCAACTCCTCCAGCGCTTTCCCAAGCCAAAACATTTCCATCAGAATCTGTAATGGTTATTATAGTGTTATTGTAAGTTGATTGGATATAGGCCTTGCCGCGAACTATTTTTTTTCCTTTAACTTCTTTTTTACCTTTTACTGCTACTTCTCTGGCCTCTTTTTCCCTTAACACTTCTTCAGTTGTTTGTTTTATAATACGTTTCTTCCCCATATTTTTAACAAGTCTGACTTGTTTTATGTTTTTTCCATCTTTCTCTTACCGCTTCCCATGGTTCTTCGAACATTTCCCCTTATTGTTCTGGAATTAGTTTTGGTTTGCTGGCCGCGAACCGGCAATCCTTTCATGTGACGCGATCCCCGATAAGAGCCAATCTCTTTTAAGCGTTTAATATTGAGCATAATTTCTCGCCTTAAATCTCCTTCTAATCTATATTTCTTTTCGTCAATGGTCTTTCTTAAAGAATTCAATTCCTCATCCGAAAGCTGGGAGGTCCGTTTATTGAAATCCACTTTAGCTTCTTTCAAAATTTGATTACTTAAAACCCGCCCTATTCCGTAAATATAGGTTAAGGCTATTTCTATTCTTTTATTATCAGGGATATTAATCCCAGCGATTCTTGCCATAGTATTAGTTACCCTTGCCTTTGTTTGTGCCTCGGATTCTCACAGATAACAAAAACCCGACCCTTCCGTCGAACTGTTTTACACTTCTTACAGATTTTTTTAACAGAAGCTCTAACTTTCATATTATTTTTCCCTATAAACAATTCTCCCCCTTGTTTCATCATAAGGACTTAGCTCTACAGTTACTTTGTCCCCGGGTAAAATCTTTATTCTATAAATACGCATTTTACCGGAAATATAAGCTAATGTCTCTTTGTCGTTATCCAATTTGACTTTAAAAGTGGCATTGGGGAATTTTTCAATAACTATTCCTTGCCTTTTAATATTTTTTTTTGTCATAAAATGAGTATAGAAACAATATAGCAAAATTTTATTTACTAGTCAAGAGTAATTTTAATCTTCTTCTCATTAACGGGGATTTTTTTAAACCAAAATGGCCAAAAAATAACCTTGGCGCTTTCAATTTCATCGCAAGAAGCAAGATATTGGCGAACCTTAATTTCATTTTTACCAGCAAGGGCCTGTTTAACCTTTTCCGTATCAACTTTCCAAGCAACATCTTCTTTGACCTCGCAAGTTAACCTTGCTAATCCCTTATCTAAATTAATATCAGTTACTGTATAATCGAGGCTTATAGTGTCTGAAACCAATGCCTTGCTTTCTGAAATTTTCCCTTTAAGATTTTCATTTATTAAAGAGATAGCATCATCTTCGTTAAAACCTAAAACTTTTACTGCTACTTTAGTTATAACTGTAAACTTTTCCGCTGCTTGACCCGCCTCTACATCAGAAGACGATTCTGTTATTTCTTCTAACATAGTATCTTTTAATATTTTTAAATCGGAAGGAACCCTTTTTTCAAGTTCTTTTTTGGCTTTTCCTTTTAATTCTACAGCTAAAATATCTTTTGCTCCTTTAATATCATCTGCGCTGACAACTTTAACTTTTCCTATAATCCCACCAACCATCGGTTGGGTTGATTTTCCATAAAAACCAGTGTATTTGGCAGTTCCTTCAAAACCCGGAATAGTAAAAGAAGATGGCCCAAGATTATATTCTTTTCCTGGTTCAGCTGCCACAATTTCAACATCTATGGTGCTGGGAATAATTTGTCCTTCTTCTACTTTTGCTCCGGGAATAACAATGGTTTCAGTTGTTCTAAATAACTTTCCTTTTTCAGAAACAAAACGGGTGGTTTTAACCAGGGTCTGGGGTGCTGAACTGTATTGGTTATAAACAGTAATTGTTCCTTTGGCTTTTTCTCTAAGTTCTTTTTCTTGAGTTGCTAAAAACTCTCTTTCCTCTTCTTTTTCAACCTGAAAAAGTTGTCCTGGAATTTTATTATTATCTAAATCTATAAAGGCAACGTTTTTATCTATACCAAATTCTGTTTGAAAGTGCATTGTTTCTGTCTTTGGTTTTATTATTATTTCCGCCTTGGACAGGGTAAAATAGCCAACAAATCCCAGAATGATAAAACAAAGGATGCTCAAGGTTGCAAGTATCCTTTTCTTCCTCGCTTTTTTGACTTTTGGAGCAAATAACTCCTCGGGAAAAATAGATTCCTCCGACGGCTGTCGGAGCGTCGGGGCTTCTACTTCAGAAATTTTTGGTTCTTCTTTTAGTTCAACCTCAACTTTTTCTTCAACCTCAACTTTTTCTTCCTCCTCAACTTTCTCTTCCTCCTCAATTTTTTCTTCTTCCTCTGGCAGCTCAACTTTTTCAGCAGGGGGTTTAATATCAGACATTTTGATTATTTTTTTTGGTTCATCTTCCATAAATATAATGCAATTATGTTCACTATTATATTATAATAGTGAATAAATAAAATAGCAAACAACAAAACTGTGGAAAAAGCATCACTTGACATATTCCTTTGATTTGGCTAAGATAAGACAAGGTGACAAAATTTCGGGTTTAAGCTATTGACAAGTTCCCGAAATTATGCTAAGATGTAAGTGTAGCTTCTGAAAAGCTATCTAAAAGATCTTTGATCTTTGAAAATCTAAATCTATTTTAAGAGAGGTGCAAAATGCATAAAAAAATCTTAACTCTCGTAATTGGATTATTTTTTATGACTGTGCCAATTTTGGCACAAGGAACCGTTGATAACGCAGAAACAGTAGCAGAACCAGTTGCTTACATCAACTACATCAAATGTATTAAAGGCGAGGACAAGCCATTTTTCCGGAATTTTGAAAAAGTTGAGTTGAATGTAATCGTCCAAGAGGGCGAGGAAATCAATACTACAGCTAATGGACGTGTTGAAATTTTACTGAAAGGTGGCGGAGCTATTCGTCTTGACTACAACACAATAATGACATTCGCTTCTCTCACTGAAACATTTGCCTTATTAGAAGTACGAAGTGGCAACATTTATGTAAAAAAGGGCGAGCTTGAAATTGGTGTAAAGTCCAAAAGTAAGGAGCTTAATCTCTCAAGCGAAGAATGGTATTTAGTGAAACCGAAAAAAAGCTTCAAAAAGTGGAACAATGCACGCAATGAAGAATTAACTCCTCGTGATGATGAGTATTTACCCGAAGAATTAGGCAGATACGGAAGCACGCTAAGACATTACGGTTGCTGGCAGTATATTTCCCCTTACGGCTATGTCTGGACTCCTTATGCAAGACACTTAAGGCTTGGATGGAGACCTTATTCTTACGGAAGATGGAACTGGTATCGTTCGCGTCGAATGTGGATATCCTATGATCCTTTTGGATGGTGCACCCATCACTACGGAAGATGGCATTGGGGATCAGGACTTGGCTGGTACTGGATTCCTACAAGAACTTGGGGACCTGCATGGGTTCTGTGGTCTATCCTTGGCAACTACATTGGGTGGTCTCCGCTGTGGTACGGTGGATATAATTCTTATTACTACCGAAACTACTACAATAATTACTACGCATACAGTTATAGTAGAGCCTGGACATTTATCCCAGGAAATCGATTTGGAAGCAGAAGAAGTGTTGATTCGTACACTATTTCTAAATCTCAACTCAAGAAACGAGCTCCAAGAATTATTTCCAGTAGTCAAGTTAGAACATCTCTTTCAGCTGTCAGCACA
>JAUWHN010000037.1 GCA_030605865.1 Candidatus Portnoyibacteriota bacterium | reverse complement strand
AGAAATGAAAGAAGACGAAAACTTGAAAGATATTCCAGTTATTGTTTTGACCAATCTTGAAGGGATGGGCGATGTTGAGAAGGCAATGAGTTTAGGCGCCACCACTTATTTGGTCAAGGCGAATTACGAGCTGGATGATGTGGTAACAAAGATAAAAAAAACCCTTAGGGGATAGAAGCCATCAGACGCCATTGCTACGCCATTATACGCCCTATAAACCTGGCGTTGAAAGGCGTTGTGAAGGCGTATTCCGGCTTCTATAATATATGCGAGTTGCTCCCGAACAGTTAAAAGCATTCCTATTAGACAAAAAATTAGTTACTAAGGATCAGCTAAAAAAGGCAGAAGAGATTGTAAAAGGGACCAATAAAAAACTTGAGGATGTTTTAATAGATAAAAAATTCATCACCAATGGTCAGCTAATACAACTCAAGGCCTATATTTTGGGTATTCCCTTTATTGATTTAGAAAAAGTTGATATTAAGCCGGAAGTGTTGCGGATTATCCCCGAGCCAATTGCCAGAAAGCACAATATTATAGCTTTTAAAAAAACCGAGGACGAGCTGGAAGTAGCAATGGTAGATCCGGCCAACCTACAGACCATTGATTTTATTAAGAAAAAAACTAATTTAAAAATTAAGCTCCGACTTACTTCATTAAAAGGGATTAAAGCAGTTCTTAATCGTTATCAAAAAAGTTTAGAGGCAGAGTTTGGAGAAATAATAAAAAGAGAAGCAAAAAAAACCGAGCTTCCCAAAATAAGTCTAATTAGGAGAAAAAAAGAAGGAGAAGTTGAGGAGCAAGTATCGCTTGAAAAGGCAGCCGAAGAACTGCCAATAATTAAAATTGTTGATACCTTGATAAAACACGCAGTTCTTCAACTGGCTTCTGATATTCACATTGAGCCAATTGAGAAAGAGGTCATTGTTCGTTATCGGATTGATGGGATATTACACGATGCCATGACTTTGCCAAGTCAGGTTCATTCGGGAATAGTAGCCAGAATAAAAGTTCTTTCTGATCTTAAACTTGATGAACACCGTTTGCCCCAGGATGGAAGATTTAAGATTCAAACCCGAGAAAACCAGAAAATTTCTTTTCGGGTTTCTGTTTTACCAACGTTCTTCGGTGAAAAAATTGTTATGAGGCTTTTGGTTGAAGAAGCTCACAGATTTACTTTAGAAAAATTGGGTTTTTGGGGCGAAACCTTGGAGCGGGTTCACGCAGCCATAAGAAGACCTTTTGGTATGACTTTAGCAACCGGACCAACTGGTTGTGGAAAGACAACTACTTTATATACCATTTTAGAAATTCTCAGCAAACCAGAAGTTAATATCTGTACCATTGAGGATCCTGTTGAATATCAAATTCTCCGAGTTAGCCAGACCCAGGTAAAGCCGAAAATTGGCTTTACTTTTGCTACTGGTTTGAGAGCCCTGGTAAGGCAGGACCCCGATATTATTATGGTTGGCGAAATCAGAGACAATGAAACCGCTTCCTTGGCAATTAACGCTGCTTTAACCGGTCATTTGGTTCTTTCAACTCTGCATACTAATAATGCAGCCGGGGCAATACCCAGATTGATAGATATGAAAGTAGAACCTTTTTTAATTGCTTCAACAATTAATTTGATTCTTGCCCAAAGATTAGCTCGGCGACTTTGTCCCGAGTCCAGACAAAAATATCACTTAACCAAAGCAGAGATAAAGGCAATGGCAAAAGATGTAGACATGGAAGACTTACTCGGCGTTTTAAAGCGAGAAAAAATAGTTTCTTCAAAAGTCACTTGGGAAACCATTGATTTCTACAAACCTAAATCTAGCAAAGATTGCCCGGATGGTTATAAAGGAAGAATCGGGATTCGAGAGGCCTTAGAAGTAAGTGAAACTATCCAACAGATGATTGTTAAACGGGCAACCAGTGACGAAATTGAAGCTCAGGCCAGAAAGGAAGGAATGTTGACTATGTTAGAAGATGGGTTTGTGAAAGCAATACAGGGAATAACCTCTCTGGAAGAAGTTTTGAGAGTGACCAGGGAATAAAAATTTATGCCGACTTTTTATTACACTGCTAAATCTTCGGAAGGTGAAACAAAGACCGGAACCTGGGAGGCAAAAGATAAGCATGCTTTAGCTCAAGCCCTTCGAACAAAGGGTTATATTTTAACTTCGGTCAGGAGCTTGAAGGAAGAAGAGCCCGCCTTCGGCGGATCGGCCGGAGGTCAAAAAAAGGGCATTTTTAAAATAAGCTTTGGAAGGGTTTCTTTAGTTGATAAATTAATGTTTGCCAGACATTTGGCAGTAATGATTGGAGCTGGTTTTTCTCTTAATCAGGGATTAGAGCTTTTAATAAAGCAAACCGAGAACCAAAAATTTAAAGAAATCATTAAAAAATTATTGGATGATATTAAAAAAGGTAAGACCTTAGCTGAAAGTATGGCTAAGTATCCCCGGATTTTTAATGAATTTTTTGTCAGTATGATAGGGGTGGGAGAAAAAGGAGGTAGCTTAGAGGAGGTTTTAAAAATGCTTGCTCGGTATCTAAAAAGAGAGCATGAGTTAAAGTCAAGGGTTAGAGGGGCAATGTTTTATCCCATAATAATCTTAGTAGCAATGACCGGTATTGGCATTTTGATGATGTTAATGGTGGTGCCGAAGCTAATGGTTGTTTTTGAGGAAATGAATGTTGAATTACCCATAACTACCCAAATTCTTATAAAAATTAGCAAATTTCTAGGCAGTTACTTGTATATTGGAGTAATTGCTTTTTTGATTTTGGCATTTATTTTAATCAAATTCTATCGCAGCAAAACAGGAAAAAGAGTATTCGGTTATATTTCTCTTAGAATTCCTATATTTGGCAAAATTGTTCAAAAGGTGAATTGCGCTCGATTTGCTCGAAGTTTTGCATCGCTTGTTAAAAGCGGACTCCCAGTTGTTGAATCTTTAAAAACGACCTCTAAAACCCTTGGTAATATTTTTTACTCTAATTCTTTAATAGAAGCATCTGAAAGCATCAAAAAAGGGAAGAGAATTCAGCAGTCTTTAGAAAAACACAGGAAGCTTTACCCGGTTTTAGTGGTCCAGATGATAGGAGTAGGAGAACAGACCGGAGAACTTTCAGGTATTATGGAACGATTAGCTGATTTTTACGAAGAAGAAGTAAAAAATATTACTGATAATCTTGCTTCGGTAATTGAACCTATTTTGATGATTATTTTGGGTGGAGCAGTGGCTTTTTTCGCAATTTCAATGATTCAACCAATGTATTCAATGATGGGAACAATATGAAAAAAGCCATGCCTGCCGGCAGGCAGGGTTATACTCTTGTTGAGCTTCTAATTGCCATTGCCGTGTTGACGGTTATTTTAGTTATTTCAGCTGCTGCCTTTTATAATTTAACCAAAAAGAGCGATCTTGATACTTCTCGCGATAATATTATCAGCACTTTAAATACTGCCAGAAACAAGACAGTGGCCTCCGAAGGGTCTGTTCAATACGGTGTTTATTTTGATACAACTTCAAGCCCCGACAAATATATTCTTCGCAGCACTTCTTTTGACGAAGTTCATGACCTACCTTCTTCCGTTGAAATTTCTAATATTAGTTTTAATGGGGGTGGCAATGAGGTTGTTTTTAAGCTTCTTGATGGTAGTACTGATAATTATGGTTCGGTTGTCATCCAATCCTCAATCACTAACGAAACACAAACCATTTATGTTTATTCTTCCGGAGAAATAAGCACCCAGCCAGAATCCTTTCCGGAGCCCGGCGCTCGAATAACTGATTCAAGGCATGTTCATTTTGATTTAGAAGACTGGAGTATAGCTGGCGCAGATAAGTTGAAATTTGATTTTATTAATGCCGTCCAGACAAAAGAGGTTTTAATGGATGATTATTTTACCTCGGCAAGTTTTGATTGGGAAGGAGAGTTTGAAGTCAATGGCGCCATTCAAAAATTTAGAATACATACTTACCAATTAGATCCCATTACTCATTTATGCATTCATCGTGACCGTAACGATGGAAAAAATACCGAAGAAGTTTATGTTTATATTATTAAAAATGCCGCGGAAAAAGAAATTGCTCATTATCTGGCTGATACAGATGATACAGTAATTGAGGGGCTATATGGGGGAACAAAAGAAAAACAGTAAATTATGAAACAAAAAGGCTTCACGATAATAGAAATTTTAGTAGCAATAGCCGTTATTATTGCGGTTTTTACTGCTATTTTAGGATTTTTTGCTTTTGAGGTCAGGATTGCCGAGCGAGGCAGGATGAGATTAAAAGCTGTTTCGTTTGCCGAGGAAGCGATGGAAGCAGTGCGTAATTTTCGAGATAATACCACATGGGAAGAGTCTGCGGGAATAAGCGGTCTTACAACGGGCATTGATTATCATTCGGAAAGTTCGGCTATTGGTTGGAACATTGTTTTGGGAAACGAGACTATTAATAAGTTTACTCGGACAATTGTTTTTAACGAGGTTTATCGAGATGTTAATCATAATATAAGTGGTTCGGGAGCCAAGGATGAGAATACTCGGAAAGTTACGGTTGCTATCAGCTGGAGCGACCGTCAAGGAAGCACAGAGGAGAACTTGGTGACTTTTATAACTAATTGGCAAGAGTGAGTCATGAAACATGAAACATGAAACATGTAACAAAAAAGGATTTACCTTAACTGAACTTATAGTCTATGTTGCTGTTTTTGTAATACTGATAACTACGGTTACTCTTTTTGCTACGGCTTTTATAAAAGCCACCACCAAAAGCCGGATTAAGAAAGAGGTTTCTTTGGGGACTTATTCAGCAATGAAAGCCATGGTTTATGAGATAAAAAGAGCAAACAGTATTTATACCCCAACCAGTGTTTTTAATAGTCATCCCGGTCAATTAAGTTTAGAAACAAGCCAAGAATTGCCCGAGGGAGAGCAAATAACTTATATAGATTTTTATTTAGATGGCGAGGAAAATCACAAGAGACTTTATATAAAAAGAGAAAGTCGAAATTCCCAGCTTTTAATTTCCGAAAATCTCAAAGTAACCAATTTAGAATTTGAATATTTAGCTTCAGCTTCTCGAATTGATTTAACTTTAGAATACGATACCCCGGTTTCCGAGTATCAATATTCTTATAGTTTAAGCTCTGGGGGGAGCATTAGAAAATGAACAAGGGATTTGTTGTTATATTAGCCACCTTATTAGTTCTATCTGCCGGTTTGGTTATTGTTTTGAGCGCCGGTTATATTAGTTTAAACAACGTTAAGATAGTTAGAAACAACATTTATTCTGTCCAAGCTTATTATGCTGCTGAGGCCGGAATTGAGGATAGCCTTTTGCGTCTGAACAAAGATATGAATTTTTCCAAAACCAATAATTTCACAGTTGGCGACGGAACTGCTACAATAGAAATAGCAGACCCTATTGGCGGTTCTCGAACAATTATATCCTCCGGGAACATAAAAAACCGCATCAGAAAAATCAGAGCAATTCGAGCAATAACTACCGAAGAAGTAAATTTTCATTACGGAGCCCAGGTAGGGGATGGAGGAATGATTATGGAGAATAATTCCAAGATCCAGGGCAATGTTTTTTCTAATGGTGATGTAATAGGAGCTGGCATTATTGCCGGCGCAGTAAAAGTAGCCGGTGATAACAAGATACAAGATTTATCTATAAATGGAGATGCTTATGCCTACAATTGTTATGATTGTACGATTGGGGGCACCCTTTATTATTGGGGTAGTAATAGTAATTGTGGACAGGAAGGAATTCTAAGCGATCCGGTTTTGTCCAGATCTCTTCCAATAAGCCAAGAAACCATTGCTGCCTGGCAAAATGAAGCCAGTTGTAATAATGATCCCGGCTGTGTTCATGGTGATAATTATATTGTCCCCCAGAATACCACTGTATATTTAGGACCCCAGAAAATAGAAGGAGACTTAATACTTGAAAACAATGCTGTTTTAGTAATTACCGGCGTAATCTGGGTAGCGGGCAACGGCGCAACTACCGAAGGAAATATTTTACCCGGACAGAATGCCGAGATTAGGCTGGATTCAGATTATGGCTCTATTAGCGGCATTGTTCTTGCCGATGGGAAAATTAAAGTAGAGAATGATGTAAGACTAGCTGGCTCGGGAATAGAGGGAAGTTATATTATGCTCCTTTCGACTAATGATTCCAAAGATGATCCCGATAATCCGGCCATTGACGTAGTCAATAATGCCGAAGGTGCTATTCTTTATGCTGCAAATGGTATGCTTCGACTTCGTAGCAATGTTAAAATAAGAGAAGGAACAGCTTATCAAATTTATTTAGACAATGATGCTCTCATTGAGTATGAGAGTGGATTAAAAGACACTTTTTTTTCCACTGGTCCCGGAGGTTCCTGGGAAATACTGGAATGGAAGGAGGTCGAGTAAACTTATGAATCTAAAAGATATTCTTTTTCGTAATATTTCTCAAATTACCCCACCGGCTTTTGGCTTGGATATTTCGGATTTGTCTATGAAAATAGCTTTTTTGAAAAGGCACAGAAAGGAGATAAGGTTAGAAAGTTTTGGCAGAAAAGAAATCCCTAAAGGCATTATTAATGAAGGGAAGATTCAAAAGAAAGATGATTTGATAAAAATTATTAAAGAGGTAGCAAAAGAAGTTAAGGACAAAAAGCTTAAAACAAAATACGTTGTTTGTTCTTTGCCCGAACAACATGCTTTTGTCCAGGTAATTCAGCTTCCCAAGATGAAATTAGCCGAGGCGAAAGAAGCAGTTAAGTGGGAAGCCGAAGCCAATATCCCTATGTCTATTGATGAAGTTTATCTGGATTGGGAGGTTGTTAAGCCGCTCGTTAATCGTTTAGACCATTTAGATATTCTGATTAATGCTGTTTCTAAAACGCTTGTTAATGATTATGTCGAGGTTTTAGAAAGAGCGGGCCTTCGGCCAATTGCGTTAGAAGTTGAGTCTTTGGCAACGGCTAGAAGTTTGGTTAAACAGGCTATTGCTAAAAAACCTCTTCTTATTGTTGATTTGGGATCCACTCGGACTAGTTTTATTATTTTTTCTGGTCATGCCGTTCGTTTTACAACCAGTATTTCTATTTCTAACCGACGGATGATTAATGCTATTGCTAAAAATTTAAAAATGACAACAGCAGAAGCATGGAGACTTAAAGTTAAGGTAGGATTGAGTAATACCAAGCATGGTGATAAAGTGTTAAGCATTTTACTTCCTGCTTTAAATAGTTTGGTCGAAGAAATTGAAAAGTATATTGTATTTCACAGAGAACATGCTGCTCCCCATGAACATGGTTCGGGCGGCGAAATTTCTAAAATAATGCTTTGTGGCGGCGGAGCTAATCTTAAGGGCCTTCCTCAATTTTTGTCCGAGAGATTTAAAATCCCGGTTGTTTGCGGAAACCCCTGGGTTAATATTTTAAAGCCGCCAATCAAGTCAATTCCCGAGCTATCTTACCAAGAGTCATTAACTTATGTCACTGCTTTAGGTCTGGCCTTGTGGGATATTAGTTGCCGACAATGATATGTTAAATCTACTTCCTCCAAAACAAAAAAGAGAATTAAGATTAGATTTATTAAATCAAGCTATCGCAGTCTTTGGCATAGCTGCAATTTTAGTGGTTTTTATTTTAACTTTAGTACTTGTAATTGCCTTGTTTTATCTAAATATAAATTTGGCCCAGCTTGAGAAAGAATTGATTTCCTGGCAGGCTAAGTCAGAGATAGAAGAACTAGAGAATTTAGAAGAAAAAATAAAAGAAGTAAATCAAAATCTAGCTTTTTTGGAGGAATATCAAGAAGAACGAGTTGAGTTTTCTCTAATGTTGGAAATTTTAACTCAAGGGGTGCCTTCAGGTATTCGATTTAATAATATGTCTCTTGAAAAATCGGGAAAAGCAATTATCCGGGGCCATGCTTCAACCAGGGATATTCTTTTGACTTTTAAAAATAATTTAGAAAGAGCTCCTTATGTTAGTGATTTTGATTTTCCATTATCTAATCTAACCAAATCAGAGGATATTGATTTTTACATAAACTTTATTTTCATAGATTAAGATGAATACACAACGAAAAATTTATTTAACCTTAGTTATTTTGGCAGTAGTAATTATTGTTTTACTGTTTTTTTTGATTCGTCCTTTGGTAGCAAAAGTCAAAGCAGTTTCAGATGACTTTGTAGAGAAAAATAATTCTCTGGTATCTTTTGAGGAACGTGGCACCGACTATTTGACAAGACTTAGGAGTGAGTATTTTGATATTGAGTCTCAAATTCCGGAAATCAATAAATATTTTCTTTCTCCGGACAAAGTCATTGATTTTATACTGGCGATTGAGGAAATCGCTACCTTGAGCAGTAATTATCAAGAAATTAGAGAGGTCGGTTCGCCTGAAGAAGATATTTTATCTTTTCAGATTTCGTTATGGGGAAACTTTCCCAATCTTATTAGATTTTTAGTTCAGCTTGAGAATATGGAATATTCTATTGATATCTATTCTCTCCAAATAGTCAAAGTAGGAGAGAGAGAACGAGGGGGCTTAAGGGAAAAAGGGATTGTGGTTTTAACCGGAGACGTGAAAAGTACCATTAATCTCGGAGTTTATGTTAAATATTAGAAAAATTTCAAAAAAACCGTTAAAAGTATTAGAAAGGCATTTAGCTTTGATGGTTTTAGTAGTTTTTGTTATTGTCATTCTTTATGCTACTTTTATTTTCTACAATTATGCCTATAAAGCGGTTGTAGCGCCGCCCCAGGCGTTTTACAAAGAAGTTAAATTAAAAAAAGCTGTTTTTCAAAAAATAATGGAGGATTTAGAACCGCGAGAAGAAAATATTTTAGAAGCAATGGGGAAGGAGTATCCCGATGTGTTTAGATAAAATTATGTCTAAGCATCTCTTAATTACTATTTTAGCTATTTTACTGGTATTATTAGTGCTGCCTCAAGTAGCATCTGCTGCTCGTTTTCCTTTTGAGGGGCCGTTGGTTCCTTGCGGGAGATGTGAGGAGTGGCAGTGCGAAAAATGGGAGAAGAAATGTCCTGAAGGAGGAGATACCTGCAATGAGGAAAATAAAGTGAATGTATGCGTTGAAAGAAATTATAATGTGTGTGTTAATCCACAGTCTCCCGGAATAGGTGATCCTTGCAACATCTGTCATTTTTTTGTTCTGGCTCAAAATGTTATTGATGGCTTCATAACCATAATACTTGCCATAGGCACAGTAATGATTGGGGTTGGAGGGCTTATAATTCTAACTTCAGGCGGGGTGCCGGAGAAAGCCAGTCACGGCAAGCGGGTAATAACCTATGTCATCATTGGCTTGCTTGTTACTTTTATGGCTTGGATGGTAATTAATGAAACCATGCTTCTTTTAGTTGGAACTAAAACAGGCGTCGGCGAGCAAAAACTTCCCTGGCCATGGGATAAGATTGAATGTCCGAAACCCGAATATAAGGAAATTGGAAGAGAAGCCCCAGAAATACCTCATGTTTAGCGCCAAATGAACTTCTGTGTTATGATTTTGGAGCGAGCCCCCGTAGTTCAACGGATAGAACACCAGCCTTCTAAGCTGGGTATCTAGGTTCGACTCCTAGTGGGGGCATTCTATGAAAGAAAAAGTTTTTCTTTTTTTAATTTTAGCTTTGATTGTTTTTTTGTTTATTGATTTAGGGTTTAATCTTGATCGGAGCTTAGCCCCGATCAAAAAATATCCCCCTTATATTAAGGGGGTTTATCTTACTTCCTGGACAGCCGGCAATGCTCAAAAAATGGCCCATTTTTTAGAGCTAATTAAAAAAACAGAACTAAATGCTGTAGTTATTGACATTAAAGAAGTGGATGGAAAGGTTGTTTTTGATACCATCATCCCTAACCTTAAAGAAATTATTGAAAAGCTTCATCAGGAAAATATTTATACTATAGCCAGAATTGTAGTTTTTAAAGACAATCTTTTCCCTAAGATTAAACCGGAATTAGCTTTAAAAAATAAATGGGGCGGCCTTTGGCGCGATTGGGTTGGTAAAACCTGGCTTGATCCTGCTTCAAAAGAGGTATGGGATTATCATATTGAAATAGCCAAAGAAGCAGTTAAAATTGGCTTTGATGAAATAAATTTTGATTATATCAGATTTCCCTCTGATGGTAATATAAGCATGATAGTTTATCCGGTTTGGGACGAGAAACTATCAAAACCCGAAATAATCAGGGAGTTTTTTAAATATATCAATGAGCAGCTTAAACCCACCAATGTTTTTCTTTCGGCTGATTTGTTCGGCTTAACTCTTTGGCACGAAGAAAATTTTGATATGAATATTGGTCAGATTTTAGAATATGCCCTGCCTTATTTTGATTTTATCTGCCCGATGGTTTATCCCTCTCATTATCCTTCTGGTTTTGAGGGTTATAAAAATCCAGCTGCCTATCCTTACGAAATAATTAAGCCCAATCTTGAAAAAGGAAAGTTCAGGATGTTTGATACCGAAGCCAAGCTTCGTCCTTGGCTTCAGGATTTTGACTTAGGAGCGACTTATAACAAGAAGATGATAGAATTACAAAAGCAAGCAGTTTATGACACCGATTCATACGGTTGGCTTTTATGGAATCCAGCCAGCCGCTACACTGAAGAAGCAATTGTACACGATTGAACACAATGTGGACAATAAAAAAAGAGCTGGGTTGTGGTATGTTTTAATCTATGCGAGATGTTTTAATACAACCATTTTTACTGGGGCTTTCGGTAGGGATTTTTTGTTTTACTTATTGCGTGCCTTTTATTGCTCCTTATCTTGTTGCTGAACAGCGGGAAATCAAGAGAAATTTTAAAGTAATCTTGAAATTTATTTTTGGCCGCTTTTGGGGCTATGTTCTTTTTGGGGCGATTTTCGGGTATTTGGGCGAAAGAATCAGTAACTCAACAGTTAATTTGATTTTAATCATCTCTTTAATGGTTCTTTCTTTGTTTTTGATTATTTATGCTTTAGGATTTTTTCTGCCAAAGGCGGACCCGCCTCGGGCGGGAAAACCAAAATGGTCTCTTTGTTCGGGAAAATTTTTCAGAGAAAAAAGTCCCTTGGTTATGGGTTTTTTAATGGGGATTAATATTTGCCCGCCATTTCTAATGTCTTTGGTTTATGTTTTTACTCTTCATAGCGTGGTTAAAGGGATAGTTTATTTTATAGTATTTTTTATAGCGACCTCTCTTTATATGCTGCCTTTAGTTTTTCTTGGGCTTTTAGGCAAGCTCAAAGAATTTCGGCTGATTGCCCGAATTAGCGCCTTAATTGTCGGTATTATATTTTTAATTTATGGGATATACTATATTAGTAGAGGGGTTGTAATTTTTCACGGATTTTAATTTATGGAAAAATTTTTAATAAAATTGAATAGATTTAGTGCTTGGGTTTTGTTGGTGTTGATAATTTTATTTATTATTTCCGGCTATGGAATGACTAAGCAGATTATTGACCCGGTTTTTGCCACTTATCTTCACGACAACATTCTCCCTATTCCTCTTTTTATTTTTTTCTTGTTGCATGTCGGAATCAGCATCAGATATGCTTTGCAAAGGTGGAAATTGTTCAAAGAGAAAAAAACAGCCGACACTTATGTTTTAGTTATTAGCTTAATCCTTTTGTTCTTTTTCTTCTGGTTGTTTTTTAGATAAAAATCATGACTAAAAAGTTTTTTGCGATTTTATTTTTAATCATCATTATCGGTCTGGTTGGTTATTTGATTTATAATCGCGAGAAATCAGCTGAGATTGCTAATGAAACCAAATTTCATCCGGCCAAATATTATAAGAAACTTTCCAACAAAATGGTTCAGTGCAATCTTTGTCCTAATCGCTGTATTTTGTCCGAGGGGCAAATTGGCGTCTGTAAAGCAAAAAAGAATATAGATGGAGAACTTTACTCAATGGTTTATGGGAACTTGGCTTCGGTTTATGTTGACCCCATTGAGAAAAAGCCTTTCTTTCACGTTCTTCCGGGAAGCAGGGCTTTTTCTATAGCTACTACTGGTTGTAATCTTCGCTGTCTTTATTGTCAGAATTGGCAGATTGCTCAAGTTTTTCCTTGGGATGTTCAAACTCAAGAAGCGACCCCCGAAGAAGTGGTTCAAGCAGCCATTCAAAGCAACAGCCAATCAATTGCCTTTACCTACAGCGAGCCGATAATTTTTTATGAATATATGTTGGATATTGCTAAGTTAGCCAAGGAAAAGGGGCTAAAAACTGTAGTGGTCAGTGCCGGCTACATTAATCCCGAGCCATTACGCGAACTTTTGCAATACATTGATGCCTATAAAATTGATTTTAAGGGCTTTAGCGAAGAATTTTATCGGGAATTCATTGGTGGTCATCTTCAACCTGTTTTAGATGCCATGAAAATTGTTAAAAATAGCAACACCTGGTTGGAAATTGTTAATTTACTTATTCCTGGTGAGAACGACAGCGAAGAGGAAATTCGAGGAATGGCAAAATGGATAAAAGAAAATTTAGGCGACGAGGTCCCGCTTCACTTTTCTCGTTTTCATCCAATGTATAAGTTGCAGAACTTGCCGCCCACGCCAAATGAAACAGTAATTCGAGCTAGGGAAATCGCTATAGAAGAAGGGCTTAAATATGTTTATACCGGCAACATCGTCTATCCCGAAGGGGAATCAACTTATTGTCCGGAATCCAACGAAATAGCAATTCAACGCCAAGGCCATTTTGTCACTAAAAATAATCTCAAAAACGGCCAATGTCCCAGCGGCGAAAAAATTCCGGGGATATGGGAGTAAATTTATGAATAAGTGGAAACTTCTTATAACCAGAGAAACTGTTTTATTTGAACGATATCTTAGGGTAGCGGGATATCAAGGCATGTTCGGCAGTTTTTCAAAAGCAAGAGTCAAAAATCTATTGGTAGTAAATAGAGATGGCCTTACTTCTCAGTATATTTATTTACCGGGAACAGAAGGTCGTCGTAATTTAGTGTGGGTTGAATACCAGCGAGACTATTTGAAGAAGCTTATCCCGTACTGGACAAAGATTTTGAATAATCTCAATAATTCTACAAAATCTATTTTATCAGAAGGAATTGCTAAGAGTTTTAAAGAATTTATTAATTATTATAAATTAGCCAGAGCAATCGTATTTTATACCAATGATTTAGCTAAGATTCTTGAGTTAAAAAATCTAGTAAAAGATATTAAGAAAATCGGCGATTGGCACGAAAAAGCAGAAGTAGAAAGTAGTCGAGCTTGGGATAAACTTGCACCTTTTTTTAAGAAAATTTGCCGAAAACACAAAATAACCATAAAAGATTTAATGTATTATTTACCAAATGAATTTTTAGAACTTCTTAAAGGAAAAAAGCAGATAGAAAATAAGATTTTAAAGGATAGGCAAAGATATTATGTTCTATATTTACAAAATGGTAAGATTAGACTTTATACAGGCAGAAAGGCACAGGATCTTAAAAAGAAACAGTTGCCGCAAGAGGCAGAGGTTTTTAAAACGGAAGAAATTAAGGGAACGGTGGCATCGCCCGGTTATGTCAAGGGAAAGACGAGAATCGTTAATACTAAAAATCAAATGGAACAGATGAAAAAGGGCGAAATTTTAGTGTCAATTATGACCACGCCTCGTTTAATACCGGCCGTTAAAAAAGCCATTGCCATTGTTACCGATGAAGGCGGCATCACCTGTCACGCAGCCATTATTTCCCGCGAACTAAAAATCCCCTGTATCATTGGCACTAAAATCGCCACCAAAGTTTTAAAAGATGGGGATTTGGTAGAAGTTGATGCGGATAAAGGGGTAGTGAGGATTTTGAAGAAGTAAAAATATGTTAAAAGATAAAAATAAAATTCAATGGAAGTTATTAGCAGTTGATTATGCTACTCCTTTGGTTCATCCTACATCTTATATGCTGGGTGTAACTACTCCTAAATTTAAAAAAATAGTTCAGGTTGAAAAAACAACCCCTTCTTTATTTGAAACCATTGAGGAAAAAGCCAATAAGCAGAAATTTAACTGGTGCTTAGTAGAGAAAGATTATGTAGAGCAGGCCGAGAATGTTATTGATAAATTAGATAAAGATTCAAAGTTTTTTGAAAGAGCAAATAAAGAGAGCCGGATTGCTGCAAAGAGGGTTCGGGATTACGTTTTGTGGTTGTTTAAACAAGATTTGTCGCAATATTCTGATAAAAAGCTAATTGATGTTTACTCAAAATTATTTAATCTTATGGTAGATGCGAATATTTGGGGGCACGTAGTTAACCTGGTTGATTTTGACCACAATATGTTGACCAATAAGATAATGGATTTTCTTGAAAAAAGGGTTAAAGATACAAATTATAAATTGACTACTCCGGAGGTTTTTGGAATTTTAACCACGCCCTTAGAAAAAAGCCCGGTTATGGAGCAGGAAGAGGATTTTTATAAATTACTTTTACAGATCCAAAAAGACGAAAAATCAATAGATAAAGCAGCAGAGGAACGCAAACAAAAATATGATTGGTTAGAATTTCATTACAGCGGGCCAACTATTTTAGAAAAAGAATATTTTGTTGAACTATTTCGCAGTGAAATCAAGCAAGGAGTAAACGGTAAAGAAAAATTAAAAGAATTTGAAGAAAAAAGAAAACAACTAGCCTTGAATCAGAAGAGAATTTCCAAAGAATTAAAATTATCTAAAAAAGAGCTT
>JAUWHN010000029.1 GCA_030605865.1 Candidatus Portnoyibacteriota bacterium | reverse complement strand
TTTGAAAAGGGGGTTAGTCATGCTACTGAAGTAGCTAAAAAATTAGACGACCCTTTTATTTTAGATGAATTCCACGATACGTTGGTGGATGAGCTACATAATTATTTAGTGGAGCAAGGGAAACTCAAGCAGGTTTAATATGGATTTGAATCAAATCATTTTACCAATAATCTATGCTCTTGTTGTCCTCGTAGCAATTTTGTTTGTAGGTGTTTATTTTTTAGGCAGAGGAACAAAGGGGCGTTTAATAAGGGCTTTAAATATGAAGTTGTTTTTAATTACTTTACCCAGAGAAATACCCAAGACTGGTGAGCAGCAAGTCCAAAAATCAGACAAAGAACTAATAGCAGTAGCCGAGCAGTTTTTATCAAATTTAGCCGAGCTTAAGCCAAGAAGCTGGTGGAAAAGTGTTTATTACGGCCCTCCACATATGACTTTTGAAATAGCTGTTCCTCATATTGATGAGCAGATTTATTTTTATGCAGCTGTGCCCAGAGGATTTGAGGCTTTCATTGAAAAACAAATTCACGGTTTTTATCCCAATGCTTCAATAGAAAAAGTTGAGGATTATAATATTTTTCACCCCAAATCTGAAACCAGCGGCGGATTTTTAAGTTTAGCCAGAAAATATATTTTACCTTTTAGGACCTATCAGAATTTAGAAGCTGATCCTTTAGGAAGTATTACCAATGCTCTAAGTAAGATAATGGGAGAGACTGAAGGAGGGGCTCTGCAAATTGTTTTGCGTCCGGCTAAGAAAGGATGGAACAAACCGTGTATTAAAACAGCAAAAACAATGGCTGAAGGTAAAACTTATGAGGCGGCTTTAGGCGCCCAGTCTGCAGTTTCCCAAGCCAGAGAAGTTTTTGAGACGCCGAAAAAACCCAACGAAGCTCCATTCGAAAAGCCCAAAACTCTTTCACCGATTGATGAGGAAACTATGAAAGCCCTAAAAGAGAAAGCCAGTAAACCGGGGTTTGAAGTTAATGTCCGGTTTTTAACCTCTGCTCAAAACCAAGAACGAAGCGAGCAATTATTTTCCCACATTGAAGGGAGCTTTGACCAGTTTAATTCACCAACTTTAAATTCTTTGAAATCTAATAGAACAGGAAAGAAGAGATTAAAAAGATTAATCTATAATTTCTCCTTTCGGCTTTTTGATGAAACCGAGAAAGTCATTTTAAACAGTGAAGAGGTTGCCAGTATTTTTCATTTTCCATTGCCGAGCTTGGAAACTCCCAGAGTAAAATGGCTCAAAGCCAAACCTGCACAGCCGCCACCGAATTTATCCGAAGAAGGTTTGATTTTAGGAAGAAATGTTTATCGCGGCGAGGAGCGGCTCGTTAGAATAAAACAGGATGACCGCAGCAGGCATCTCTATACAATTGGCCAAACCGGAACCGGTAAGTCGGTCTTTTTACAGAATATGATTAAACAGGACATTGAAAATGGCGAAGGAGTAGCTTTTCTTGACCCTCATGGTGATATTGTTGAGAAAATTTTAGAATTTATTCCCAAGGAACGAGCTGAAGATGTAATTTATTTCAATCCAGCTGATATTGAACGGCCTTTAGCTTTGAATATGCTGGAATTTGACCCCAAGTATCCGGAACAAAAGACATTTGTTGCCAATGAAATGATTAATATTTTCAAAAAACTCTGGGGAGCAATGCCCGAAGCTTTTGGCCCAATGTTTGAACAGTATATGCGTAATGCTTTACTTTTAATAATGGATGACCCTGAATCCGGTTCAACTTTATTAGAGGTACCCAGGGTTTTGGTTGATGAGGAATTTCGTCATTATAAACTTTCTAAAACTACCAATACAGTAGTTAAAGATTTTTGGCTGAAAGAAGCAGAGAAAGCCGGCGGCGAGGCTGCCTTAGCCAATATGGCTCCTTATATTAATAGCAAAGCCAATGTCTTTTTAGCTAATGATATTATGCGGCCAATTGTTTGTCAGCAAAAGAGCGCTTTTAATTTTCGGGAAGTGATGGATAAGAAAAAAATTCTTTTAGTTAATTTAACCAAGGGAAAATTAGGGGATGTTAATAGTAACTTGTTGGGTTTGATTATAGTGGGAAAATTGCTTATGGCCTCGCTTTCCCGGGTAGATGTTCCTGAAGAAAAAAGAACCGACTTCTATCTTTATATGGATGAGTTTCAGAATTTTGCCACAGAAAGCATTTCTACTATTTTAGCTGAAGCCCGGAAATACAAGCTTTGTTTGACTATTGCTCATCAATTTATCGGTCAATTGGAAGACAAAATTAAAGACGCGGTTTTTGGCAACGTTGGTTCAATGGTTTGTTTTAGAATCGGACCCGAAGATGCCGAATTTGTAGTTAAGCAATATGAGCCCGTCTTTTCACAGCAGGATTTGATTAATATTGATAACTTCAATGCTTATTTAAAACTTTTGATTGGCGGCCAAACCACCAGGCCGTTTAATATCTTAACTTATCCGCCCGAAAAAGGAGATCCCAAAGCTGCTGAAATGGCTAAAGAATTTTCCCGGCTTAAATACGGCCGTGAGAAGACAGTGGTTGAAAAAGAAATTTCAGAACGTTCCAAAATTGCCGAAGGAGAAGCCGAAGAAAGCTCTCTTTCCAACGAACCTACCAAGTAGATTTGCCCAATAGATTTTGACTATTTTTAATAGATATGATATAATATAATCTATGAATCAGCTTATTCAGGGATTTCAACTCATTGGCCAGTCCTTAACAGAAGATATAAGTATTTGGTGGTTTCTGACACCGGTTTTTATTTTATGGATTGTGATGGAGATTTATTTTGGGGAGTATAAGAAAGAGAAATTGAGCTGGAATACTATCCTGGCTAATGGAATTTCTTTCACTTGGATTAATATCGCTTCTTTTCGGGTTTTATTTTTAGAGAATTCCGCAAGCATTGATTTTACTTTAAGAATCGTGCTCTTGGGCATTTTCTTTTTATACGGAATTTGTATAATTTACATTGCCTTTACCCATAAACTTCCTCACAGATTTGGTTCCTGGTTAGCCGGACCGACCACCATTTATTTTCTTTCAACAGTTTCTATTCTTTGGGGTCAGGGAGTTTTAGAGATTAGCAAATGGGTCTTGATGGATTTTATTATTCTTTATTTTGTAATTCATTTAATTTTTTGGTTAATTAAAAAGAAGCTCGGGATGCCTGGAGAGATTGAAGCCATCTCTAGAGGTCAAGAGCCTCTTTAGTAAAAATATGAAGCGAAGCGATATAATTTCTGCCTTAGTTATCGGTGAGATTGTAGCCGTTTTTTTAATTTTTGTTTTAAAGAATCTTGGTTACTTCTTTAATTCACTCTGGCTTTCATTGGTTGTTTTGCCAATTTTAGCCCTTCTTGCTCTATATATTACCTATCTATTGGGCAGGAAATTCCCAGCAATATTTCAGTTTGGAAAATTTGCCTCGGTTGGCCTTGCTAATTTTGGAGTTGACCTTGGGATTTTAAACATCCTGATGCTTATTAGCGGCACAGCCGGTGGAGTTGCTTATTCTTTCTTTAAGGGAATCTCTTTTATTGTAGCAACCATTCATAGCTATTTTTGGAATAAATTTTGGACTTTTAGAAAAACAGAAACAAAAGAAATGGGAAAAGAATCTCTTCAGTTTTTTGTAGTCAGTTTAATCGGTTTAGTAATAAATGTAGGCGTTGCTTCTCTGGTAGTTAACTTAATAGGTGTTCAGTGGGGGCTCTCCGCAGCAATTTGGGGAAGTCTTGGAGCAGTGGCTGGAAGTATAAGTGGACTTGCGTGGAACTTCTTGGGTTACAAGTTCATAGTGTTTAAGAAATAAAAATGTCATTAGTTTTATACAGAAAATATAGGCCGCAGAAATTTTCCGAAATTATCGGCCAAACTCATGTCATCCAAACTTTATCTGGCGCCATTGGTTCCGGAAAAATTTCCCATGCTTATTTATTCGCCGGTCCCAGAGGAACAGGGAAAACCACAATAGCCAGATTACTTGCCAAGGCCATAAATTGCGAAACCAGGGAAAGCTATGAACCCTGTAATAAATGCCCATCTTGCGTAGAATTTACAGGAGGCCAGGCCCTTGATTTAATTGAAATAGATGCTGCTTCGCGGACAGGAGTTGATGATGTCAGAGAACTTCTTGATGTTGTAAGAACCAGCCCCTCAAAAACCAAATACAAAGTTTTTATTATTGATGAGGTTCATATGTTAAGCAAATCAGCTTTTAATGCCTTGCTTAAAACCTTAGAAGAGCCGCCAGCCCATGCTATTTTTGTTTTGGCCACTACCGAAGTTCATAAAGTTTTGCCAACTATTCTTTCCAGAACCCAGAGATTTGATTTTAAAAAGCTTTCTTTAGCTGAAATTGTAGAGCGCCTTAAGATAATTATTAAAAAAGAGAAGATTAAAGCTGAAAAAGGCGCTTTGGAATTGATTGCTATAAATGCCGATGGTTCGATGAGAGATGCCGAGAGCATGCTAGGGCAGGTGATAACGTTCGCTGGTTCTGACAAGCAGATTACCGTTGAAGAAGTTAGGCAAGTTTTGGGAATAGTGGATATTAATTTAGTGATGAAATTTACTGATATTCTGGCTGAGAAAGATGTTTCTGGCGCTTTAACTTTTATCAATAAATTAATAAATTCAGGTCATGATTTGATTCAGTTCACTAAATCTTTAACAAACTATTTTCGCAAACTTTTGTTTATAAAAGTAGATAAGAATCTTTCATCTATAGTTGGCGAGGAATTAACCAAAGAACAATTAAACGTTATTTTAAAACAAGCTGATTCATTTTCTTTAGAAAATCTATCTCAAATAATACAGCTTTTCATCAACGCGCATAGCTCAATAAAATATTCCTCCTTACCCCAAATTCCATTGGAACTGGCGGTTATGGAAGCAGCGAAAATTAGTAGTTAGTATTTTGTATTTTGTATTTAGTATTTTGCGGGGTGGTGTAATGGTCGCACGCCGGGTTTTGGTCCCGGAAATGAAGGTCCGATTCCTTCCCCCGCAGCTTTGGACTCTATCTAAAATTGGGGTTCGCCTGCCCGCCGTAGCTCAAAGAGCATAGGCGGGAATCCCAGCCCGGCAGCCGAGTTTGAATGTCTCGAGTGACCGAGACGGGTCAGAAAATCGCCTCCGCCAGCTG
>JAUWHN010000017.1 GCA_030605865.1 Candidatus Portnoyibacteriota bacterium | reverse complement strand
CCCCTAGGCCCGGGTGCAATTCCCGGCCCCGCAACTAGAATGCCTGCGTAGCTTAACGGTTAAAGCGAGGCTCTCATAAGGCTTAGATGGAGGTTCGATTCCTCCCGTAGGCATAAGCAATAAATCATTGGGGATGTAGCTCAATTGGATAGAGCACATGCTTGTCACGCATGAGGTTGCCGGTTCAAGTCCGGTCGTCCCCGTAGATTTTATACAAAAATCCGAGAACTGCTTTCTCGGATTTTTATTTGCAAAAGTTTTTGATTGTGTTTACTCACAACACCTCCAACTCTTCCAGCGCTTTTTTATAGGCCCTAACTGTTCTCTCGGTTTCAAATTCGGTTAATCTAAAATCAACGTCATGAACAATATTGTTGCGAACTTTGTGTGCGCTCCAAATATCATCAATATTAGCCATTTGACTGGAGTTAATTCTTCTTAATCGTTCTCCCATATCTTTACCAAGATAACCAATTTTTTTCAAAATATCATCAAAAAATTTATCAGCCTCAATAACTGCTAATTTCAGCTCGGCTTCCTGGCCAGATTTCAGTCTATCCTCAATTTTCTGCCACTTCTTAACTAACTTTTTCTTTTTCTTGGGTATGCGGCGAGCAGCAATAAAAAGCTCTATGGCTCTTCTAATTTTATAAATAGTATTCAAACCAAGAATGACAAATATTATTCCTACAAACAATAAAACAGAAACAACTACTGCAATTACCTTTAAAGCAGCAATTATTCTTGGCCAATCAAGGAAAACAAAATAATCTCTAACCGGAATAAGAATGCCTTTAATTATATCAGCTAATTGATATATGTCCATATAATGTTAGAGGCAGCTTTGCTCGCAGAGCTTGGCTGCTTCTAAAATTAAATCGTCCGCAAATTGCGGGCCAATAATTTGAAGGCCAACTGGTAATTTATTAACTATCCCACATGGTAAAGATATTGCCGGCAAACCAGCTAGGCTCGCCGGAACAGTATAAATATCCGATAAATACATTGCTAAAGGATCTTTTTTCTCCCCAATTTTAAAAGCTACGGTTGGTGATGTCGGGGTCAAAAGAATATCAACTCCGTCAACTGACGGATTAAAAACTCGTTCAAATTCTTCCTTAATTAAAGCTTTTACTTTTTGGGCTTTGCCATAATAAGCTTCCAAATAGCCGGCTGACAAAACGTACGTTCCCAACATTATTCTTCTTCTCACCTCGTCCCCAAACCCCTCTGCTCGTGTCTTCAAATAAGAATTCAATAAACTGTTCTCTGTTCGCTGCTCATTGCTCATTGTAGAAAATCCATACTTGACACCATCATAACGAGCCAAATTAGCACTAACCTCGGCTGGCATAATAATGTAGTAAACTGCCAGGGCATAATCTGTGTGGGGCAAACTCACTTCTTTTACTTCCACAGCTATTTTTTCAAAATTCTTAATTGCTTTTTCAATAACCTCTTTAACTTTATTATCAATCCCCTTTCCAAAATACTCTTTTGGAATGCCAATTCGTAAGTTTTGAAATTGAAATTTGGGACTTGGGACTTGTTTCCAAGTCTGACTTGGTTTTGAATTTCGCCCGCCTTGCCGCCCGCTTCGCCCGCGAATCGAGGCGAGCGAGGCAGATGCTTTGAATTTCGAATTTAAATCTATTGTTGTTGAATCCAAATTATCTTTTCCCCTAATAACATCAAAGACTACTTGCGTATCTTCTATGGTTTTAGCAAGGGGTCCTATCTGATCCAGAGAAGAGGCCATGGCAATTAAACCGTATCGAGAAACCATTCCATAGCTTGGCTTAAATCCAACTACTCCGCAAAAGCTGCCCGGCTGGCGGACCGAACCACCTGTATCAGAACCCAAAGCAACAATACACTCATCAGCTGCTACGGCGGCAGCCGAACCACCAGAAGAACCACCAGGAACCCGGCTGATATCATGCGGATTCTTTACAACGCCGAGAGCTGAATTTTCAGTGGAAGAACCCATAGCAAATTCGTCAAGATTGGTCTTTCCTAAAATAACAGCTCCGGCTTTTTTAAGTTTTTTTATCACCGTGGCATCATAAGGAGCAGCATAGTTTTCTAAAATTTTGGAACCAGCAGTGCATTTATAATCTTCAACTAAAATATTATCTTTTATTGCTATGGGAATCCCTTCCAAGGGGCCGATTTTTTCTTGATGGCTAATTTTCTCATCAACTTTCTTTGCCTGTTCTAAGGCTAATTTATCGGTTAATGTCAAAAAGGCGTTATATTTCTTATTTTCTTTTTTAATTTTATCCAAATAAGCCCGAGTGAGTTCGGTACAGGAAAATTCTTTCTTCATCAGTCCTTTATGAGCTTTTTCTATTGTAAAATTTTCTAGTTTCATTCTAATATTTTCGGCACTTTAATATAATCGCCCTTTTTAGATGGCGCTTCTTTTAATAATTTTTTTACTTTCTGTTTTCTGTTTTCTGTTTTCTGTTGCTTGTCTTCGCGCATTACATTCTCTAGGCCCGTTATTTGGGCTATTATTTTAGCTTTTGAGGTATCTGCTTTGCCCAATTTCTCCACATAGCCCAAAATCGAGGATAGTTCTTTGGTGAACTTTTCCTTTTCTTCTTCAGTTAGCTCAATCCTCGCTAACTTAGCAATATGTTCCACTTGTTTTTTAGAAATACTTGGCATAAATTTCAGTGCCGGCACAAAGCCCGGCGCTTTACTTTATGTAAATCTTACCTGTGGATAAATAGGACTTGACAATAATCTTTGCTTTTGCTAAAATGAAGACACTAAACATGAAAAGGATCCTAGATGGGTCCTTTTCTTTTATTTTTATCTTTTAGGTTTATATTTAATTAATTCACGCAAATAATGAAAGTCTCGAAAATTACCTCCAGCCAATTGTTTGATTTCTGTGGCAGCTCGCTCGGCTCTGGCTAAAATAGCTATTTCTCTTCCTTTGGTCTTTAAATAATTCAATACAATTGCGAAATCGCCGTCACCAGATAAGATAATTGCTTTTGAATATTGTTCCATCATACGCATTAAATCAAAGGTCATATCAACATCGCAATTTGCCTTCTTTGTGGTATTTCCATCTTCATCAGTAAAAATTTTTACAGGTTTTAATTTCAACTCATATCCAAATTGTTTCAATTTTCTATAAAATTTTACTCGTTGAATATGCTTACCTAAAAGAAATATTTCTGCCTCGTTAAGATTATTTCCGATTTTTAATTTATTCCGCAAATGTTTGATAAGACCATCTAAATCAATTGATTTTTTATCTAAAACGGAGTAATTATAGTCATAAATCTCTATCCCGCCATAATAAAATATTTTCTTTGCCTTATATTTATCTTTAAGATATTTAAATAGTTTCTCGTAATCAATACTCCAACCTAAACTTTTTTCTCCACCATAAAAAAGATTGGAAGCATCAATAAATGCATAAACGGGTTTCTGTCTTTTTCTAATTACTTTAATCATACTTATTTTACCATTCTTAAAAATTGTTTTTCTTTGATAATTTTTACGCCAAGTTTTTTGGCTTTATCATATTTACTTCCCGGCTCTTTGCCAACTACAACCCAATCAGTATTCTTGGAAACCGAACCCGAGATATCTCCGCCAAGCTCACGGATTTTTTCTTTTGCTTCATCACGGGTCAAGCTATCTAACTCTCCGGTCAAGACAAATGTCTTATCCTGAAACTTGAAACTTGAAACTTGAAACTTGGGATATTGAATCTTTACGCCTACTTTAGCAAGTCTTTCCAATAATTTCAAGTTTCTTTTGTTTTTAAGCCAATTATAAATGCTTTTTGCTACTATTTCGCCAGTATCTTTAACTTTAAGCAAGTCGCTAATCTCCGCCTTCTGTAGTTTTTTTAGAACGCCCCAGCCTTCGGCTGGTCCGCCCGCTTCGCTGCGAGGCGAGCCGTAGGCGGAGAAGTGATTTGCCAAATTAATCGCGCTTTCCTCTCCAATATGTCGAATGCCTAAAGCATAAATAAACTTGCTAAAAGGAATTTTTTTACTATCTTCCATAGCCTTTACCAAATTTTCAGCCGATTTCTCAGCAAAACGCTCTAACGGCATTAAATCCCCTTCTTTCAATTCAAATAAATCAGCCGGATTAGAAACCAACCCTTTATCCATTAGCTGATTTATTATTTTAGGGCCCAAACCAACGATATCAAAGGCTTTTTTAGAAACAAAATGATGAAGACTTTTTTTCTGAATTCTGCCGCAACGAAGGTTGCTGCAACGATGAATTACCTCTCCTTCTGGTCGAATAACCAACGATCCGCAAACCAGGCACTTTCTGGGCATGCGAAATACTTTTTCTTTACCGGTCCTTAACCGCAACAAAACCTGAACCACATCAGGAATAACATCACCAGCGCGCTGAATAATCACTGTATCCCCTATTTTTACGCCCAGTCTTTTAATCTCGTCCTCATTATGAAGAGTGGCCCGAGAAATAGTTGTTCCCCCAAGCTGAATCGGCTTTAAGTAAGCAACCGGAGTCAAGGCGCCGGTTCTACCCACCTGAACCTTAATATCTTCAATCACTGTGGTTGCTTGCTTGGCTGGAAACTTAAAGGCAATCATTCCCCGATGAGACTTGCCAACTGAACCCAACTTTTCAAAAACCTTATTATTATTAACGCTGACAACCAATCCATCAATCTGAAAAAGCAGTTTTTCTCTCTTTTTTTTCACTTCTTTATAAAGGTCTTTAATTGCTTTTAAGTCTTTGCAGTATTTTCCTTCGTCAACTTTAAACCCTAAAACTTTGGCAATCTGATGTTCTTCTTGGTGAGTAGTTTGTCCTAAATCAATAACTAAATCATAAGCCAAAAAATTTAAATCTCTGGAGGCAGCCAGTTTTGGGTCTAATTGCCTGATACTGCCAGCAGCCGTATTTCGGGGGTTAGCATACAAAGATAGTCCTTGTTTTTCCCTTTGTTTGTTAATTTTCTCAAAAGCTTTTTTGCTCATATAAACTTCACCGCGAATTTCAATCTCACCCTTCTCAATTAGGCGCCTGGTATTTTTTTCTATATTTTTATTCGGCATTTTGCCGTGAATAAATAAATTCAAAGGTATGCTCTCAATCGTTTTTATGTTCTGGGTGATGTTTTCGCCGATTATTCCATTTCCCCGCGTAGACCCCTCAACAAAAACTCCATTTTTATAAATCAACGAAATAGCAAAGCCATCAATTTTCATTTCAGCAAAATAATCTAAATCTTGAAACTTGAAACCTGAAGCTTGAAGCTTTTTTAAAATCCTCTCCTGCCAGGCCCCTAATTCTTCTTCAGAAAAAACATCTTCAATCGAAAGCATTGGCACTTTATGACGGACTTTTTCAAATTTTCCCAAGGGCTTGCCGCCAACTCTCTGGGTTGGAGAATCCAAGGTAATAAATTCCGGATACTCCTGCTCTAATTTATACAGTTCATGCTTTAAAGAATCCAAAGCTGCGTCAGAAATCTCCTGTTCATCCAAAACATGATACAGATAGCGATGATGATTAATCTCCTTTTTTAACTTCTCTATGCGTTTTTTCACCTGTTTTTTGTCCATATTACTATTTTATTATACCTCTTTTTTCCAATAAAAAAAATGGCGGGTTTAGCTATGCCATTTTTTATGCGGATATATCTATTCTCCCAATTTCTCTTCAATCACCTTCACAAAATTATCAAACGGGTGGGCGCCGAGAAGTAGTTCGTTGTTGATAAAAAACGCTGGGGTTCCTTGTTGTTCCGACGGGATACCGGCTTTTTCAAAATCTTCATTACTCTGTTTGTGCCATTCCTGCGCTTTTTCAAGATATTTTTCTGAATTGTAACAGCTAACAAATTCAACATCATTAAGACCAAGATTTCTGGCAAAATCCACTAAATTATCAGCTTCTTTAATTTCTTTGGCGTGTTCAAAAAGATAATCATTATACTCTAAAAATTTATCCTGCTCCCTGGCGCATAAAACTGCTATCCCTAATTCTAATGGAGAAGTTGGTCGAAAAATAAATCTTACCTTTCCAGTATCAACATATTTTTCTTTTATTTGAGGCAGGGTTTCAGAATGAAATTTAACACAGTAGCCGCAAAAATAGCTAAAGTATTCAACTATAGTTACTGGCGCATTGGAATCGCCAATTTGCAAATCAGAAAGTATTGCTTCTTTTTCTTGAAAAACAGGAGCAATTTCGGACTCGTCTTGGCTTTCGGACTCAACCACAACAGTAGACCCAAAACCAACCCAAGCTTGCCAGTTCTCAGAAACAAAAAACCCAGTTACTCCCAGAACAGCTAAGATCAAAAAGAATAAAACATATTTGATTGATTTTTTCATAAGACTTTATGTTATCACGATATTTAAAAAGCTGCAAATATTTTTAACTGATTATACGGCCCAAAATCAATAATTGTTGTTTCACTATTTTCAATGTCTAATCTCATTAAATTAAATTTTTCATCAGTTTCTTTCTCAATAAAATATAGATATTTACTGGAAGGATCAGGAACTAATTGGCTAAGATAACTCCCTGAATAAATTTCTTTGTCTTCTTTTGTTTCCAGATTGACCAAATGGATTTTTTCTCTCAAACCAACTCCTTTCTCAGTTAGCTGTTCAGTATAAATAATCGACTTTTCATCGGGCATCCATAAACGATCACTAATATAATTAGCCACCAAAATCTGCCAAGACTTCTCACCATCAAAGCTCTCAATAAATAATCCTACCTCATCTCCGTCATCTTCCTTAACTATCCCCGCCTCATAAAAAAATAAATCTCCTGAAGGCGAGAAATGAAAATTCTGACAATTGGCCAAATTATCCAAACAATATTTAGGCTGCAAATATGTAACTCGACCGTTTCTAACGTCAATTTTCCCCAAGTTATAATATCCAATTCCCTGAATCCCCCAAAAATAAATGTAGTTATCATGCCATTTCTGAAGCAAGACAACTTTTTCATCTAAAGCTGCTAAGCGCCTGGCATTATTCCCGTCAGGCTTACTCAACCAAATCTCTCGTTTCTTTTCAGCTGATTCAAGTTCTTGAATTGTTGATTCCTCAACCCGTAAAACCCAGGCAATATCCTCGTCATCCAGAGAAAAAACCAAGCTGCCCGAATCTATCTTTTCCTCAATATTCTTTACAGAACTATTTCTCAAATCAACAAGCTTTGGCTGATAAATCTTCCTATAAGCTGTAAGTCCATCGCCAATATCTTCAATGGGAACTTCTTCGGTTTTTTCAAAATAAATTAAAATCTCGCCACTATTAGATATATAACTGCGTTGGGGGACTTTATACTTACCCAATTCTATTTCTTCTGAAGGCAGAGTAATTAAATAGCCCGGCTCTTGCTCGGGGAGCATATAAAAAAGCTTGGAGTCTGCGCCTTCGCCTTTGTAATAAAATATTGCTTCTCCTAATGAATACTTAGCTGCCTCTTTACCCAACCACAAAACCACCCCAATAGCCACAATCACTACAACCAAAATAATAGCCAAAATGGTTCGCTTGGTTTTTCTAACCTGCCTCGCGGCAAGGCGGGCAGCTCCTTTTATTTCTTTAATTTCCGTTTCCATAATTTACTTTCAGTATATCAAAAAATCTAAAAATTACCATCCTAAAATCATACCTCCCTAATCCTCTGCCTAAATTTATCTTCTAAAAATATCCATCCCACAGCAAGCACTAAAACATTAACATCTCCAATTAAATAACTATACTGATAATCCATATTCATAAAAATGTTTAAAGCTTTGAATTAAACAATTTGCTTAGCTCTTTAATAATCCTATCAAAATCAGGAAGATTTGGAACTTGCTGCGAGAGACGAATTCGCCAATTTGTTCTGTGTTCTTCTTTTTTAATTTCTGATAAAAGACTTTTAGTATCCAACTCAAAGCCGTGCTTTTCTTTAAATATATTTTTAACTTTTTTAAAATCCAGCTTTATTTTAACTAAATACCAAGCATCGTAAATATCCCTCGGCTCATTGACAACATCGAAAATTCGACTAATTTTGTCGGCCAAAATTGACTCTAAATCATAGACTAAAATTTTAGCTTCAAAACTTCTAAAATCCTGATAACTAAATTTAATCCCTCTTTTCCAACAAGGCAGCAAATAATGGTCTTGCAAAATATCTATTTTTAATTCCTTAACAGCTGATATATCAGGAATAATATTATAACTCATAAATATTTGAAGGCGCCCCTCTTTAAGAAAATCTCTTTTTATTTTTGCCTCAGCTGGAAATTCTTGGTTGAGCTTTCGAGCTACTTGATTTAAATGCTTTGGAAAATCCTTTAAATCAGCTCTGGTTAAAAAATCAATGTCTTCAGAAAATCGATAATCAGGAAAATAAACTTTCCTAAGGGCTGTGCCGCCTCGAAAGATTAAACCTTTTAGATTTTTATTACGGGCAATATAAAAAAGCAATAATTCAATAAAATAGTCTTTTTCAATAGTCTCTTCTGGTAAGCCTAGATTTGAAGCAATTTTTGTAATTTGAAAATAATTTATCATTTTAATAATCAATATTTTTTTTAATCTGTTCAGGAGAAATATTGTCAATTAAGCGCCAATTATTTTTGGCTCCTTTCTTCGTCGGCAGAGTAGGATCAAATAAATCATAACGCTGCTTAACATATTTTTTAAGCTCGTTAAGAATTTGCTTGTTGCCGAGCTCAAGAATTTCTAAAATGTAGCCCAGTCGTTTTGCTATTACGTTTTTATTATATTTCTTTATATATCGAAGAAGTTTCTGGAAATCTATTTTTTCTTTGACCAAAAAAATGCCGGTTGCTATCTCGGTAATTCCACCGCAATGCTCTGGATGAAATAAAGCATCTAAAATGGTCTTTTCGATATTAGAAATTCTTACTTTATCTTGCTTAATAACCCACTCCTCTTTGATTCCGAAAATAAACTTCTTACTAACAAAAACAAATCGAAGCCTACCTTTCATTTCTTGTGGGACGATTTGCCGCTTTGGGGTAGCTACAAAAATTTTATTTATTGGATGAGTAACCATTCCCCAAAAATCCATAGCACTATAAAAGACAATATAGTAATTTGGAGAATTAACCACCTCCCTGGCTGCTATAAACCAATTGCCAATATATTTTTCTACGGTGCCAAGTTCTTGGGGAATAATTATATGTTTACCCCGTTTAAAAGAGGCTATGATTTTCCTTTTTTTTAACTCTGAAATTAATCTGCCAGCAGAAAAATAATCTAAACCAGTTATTTTCACAACATCATCAATGGCAAAAAGCGCCCTGCCTTGATCGTAAAGGGTTTGGATTAAATTAGCGCTAGTTTTACCAAGAGTCTTCAATGACTTCATATAAGCTACTATTTTAGTATAATATTAACGCTTATATCGTTAATACTATACACAAAACGTAGATATGTCAAACCCCTTCCTGTGGAAAACTTTGCTTTATTTCAAATCAGTTTTTGCTGAAGTAAACGCATTATGTGTTTGTGTATTTTCCAGCCTATTTTTGGCGGATTTTTAATATCAACCCAGGCTATTCCTTTATTTTCTTTGTCTGTTTTTAGCTTCCCTTTTGAAACCGTAGCTTTATAGAAAAAGATGAAATGGCCTGGACTTCTAATATCATCCTGTGATTGAAAAATCTCAATTAAGCGCGCCTTCTTGATAGAAAGATTTGTTTCTTCCTTAATTTCTCTTTTCAAGGCATCAAAAGGATGTTCACCGTACTCAACAAATCCTGCTGGAAACATCCAGGTGTCTTCATACGGCTCCGTGGCTCGCTGAACCATTAAAACTTTCTTCCCTTTAACTATTATGGCAGCAGCACCAACGGCAACGTGGGGATAATACGTCCACTGACAAAATCTACAGAACTTTCTTTTCCGACTATCTTCTTCCTTAATATTAGATAATTTCTTGTTGCAAAAAGGGCAAAAAATATAATTTGGTGGTTTTATTTTAAGCATCTTTAATTAGCATTTCTTTTAATATCTTATTAACGTAATCCATAGAAGAATCATTTAAAATTATTACATCATAATTTTTCTTGTAATGCTCCAGATTTTCTTCTATGTTTTCATTTAAAAACCCTATGTTTATTAAATTATCATAATCAAAACCCTTAATCATTCCAATATCATCTAAGTTATCCCCTAATAGCAAAACATTTTTTCTGTGTTTTATTATTTCAAAAGCCGGAAAATCACGAACTGAGGTTTCGTCTTTATTTAAAGTATGAATAAACGGTTTCCTAACAGCAATCATATTGCCATTTTCATCCCATTCATATGAATTAGAAATGATATGAACATTATCATATAATTTTCCTTCTTTTTTTAAAATCATTGAAATAACGTCGCTGCCCAACCCGCTGGAAGACATAATTACCAAAGGAATATTATGGGCTTTTAAAAAATCTACGAGCTTCAAGGCCCCATTTCTAAACTTAATTTTTTTGGATT
>JAUWHN010000024.1 GCA_030605865.1 Candidatus Portnoyibacteriota bacterium | reverse complement strand
TCCGATTTTGTCCAGACAAAATCGAGAATTCTCGATTTTCAGAAGAAAATCGGAACCATTTTCTCCATTTGATTAAAGGTTAAAGGTTTCATATATATATATAGCAGATTTCAGACTATCTATAGCTTTTTTAATATTCTTACTCCTAAAAACATACGTCCCAACGCAAATCAGATTAGCACCGGCTTTAATTGTTTTCTTGGCAGTTTCAGAATTTATACCACCATCTACCTCTATATTACCTTTTGGCCAAAGTTTTCGCAAAACCTCAATTTTGGTCAAAACCCAATCCTTAAACTCCTGCCCGCCCCAACCCGGCTGCACGGTCATAAACAAAACAAGGTCTAAATCCTTTAAAAACGGCACAGCAACCACTGGATGAGTTTCGGGGTTAAGAGCCAAGCCAATTTCTTTCTTCTTTTTATGGGCTTTTTTAATCATCTCTCTTATTCCCAGCTCCCGGTTGGTAATCTTTGATTCAAAATGAACAATCACTCTATCAGCCACTTTTAACCAATCATCAATTACCTCTTCAGGTTTATTTACCATCAAATGCGCTTCTATCTTGACTCGTGTCTTTAAACTTTTTAAGTCGCTAAGATTTCTTTTACCCTTCGAAGCTCCGTTAGGAGCGTAGTAAGGCCAGGTTTCATTACAGCAAAAAACCCCATCCATAATATCTAACTGAACCCAATTAACATGATCTTCGACTTGTTTAATTCTTTGTTTTACTTCGTCAAAGGTTTTAACTAGTATAGTGGGTATAATTTCGACCATAAAAATAAAATATTAAATATAAAAAATAAAAAATACAAATAAAAAATGCAAAAAATTTTTAGGTTTTTAATATGTGTATTTTATCTTTTATTTTTTGTTTTTTATTTTAGGAGACTCGATTTTAGCGAGTCGACGTTTATGCCTTTCCTCTCGACTAAAAGCTGTAGATAGCCAAGTAGCAACAATTTTTTTGGCTGTTTTTAGGGGTATAACCTGACCACCTAAAGTTAAGATATTGGTATTTCCATGGGCACGGATATGTTCGGCTGTAAATTCATCCCACGCCACAGAAGCCCTTATTCCTTTAATTTTATTCGCTGCCCTCATCATTCCATGCCCGGTTCCGCAAATCAAAATCCCTTTGTCTTCATCGGGGTTTTGCCCTACTTTTTGAGCTACCTTAAAAGCAAAATCAGGATAATCATCATCAGGATCAAATTTCTTTGGCCCTAAATCCCGATACTTTATCCCTAATTCATCCAAATAATCCTTTATTTCTTCTTTTAGCCGATAACCGGCATGATCGCTGGCAATGTATATCATAATTTCTTCCCTATAAATTCAGCCATTTCTGCTAATCTACAGGCATAACCCCACTCATTATCATACCAAGCCAAAACTTTAACCAAATTCTTGCCCTCAACCATTGTAAACTGGCTGTCAATAATGGCAGAATAGGGGTTGCCGATAAAATCAGTTGAAACCAACGGTAAATCCTCAACTGCTAAAATCCCTTTTAATTCTTTTTGACTGGCTTGTTTAAAAACTTTATTAACCAAGTCAGACTTGGTTAATTTTTTAACCTGGGCAACAAAATCCAACAAAGAAATATTAACTGACGGCACTCTTATGGCAATTCCATCTAATTTTCCTTCTAACTCCGGTAAAACTTTAATTACCGAAATAGCTGCCCCAGTAGTAGTTGGCACAATATTAACAGCTGCTGCCCTGCCTCTTCTCAAATCTTTATGAGGGCTATCAACCAGTTTCTGGGTGCTGGTATAGCTGTGAATTGTAGTCATCAAAGCTTTTTCTATATCAAAATTATGATTAATTACTTTAGCTATTGGCACTACACAATTAGTGGTACAAGAGCCCATAGAAATTACGTGGTCTTTCTCTGGATTATATCTCTCCTCATTTCCGCCCAAAACATAAGTAGGCACTCCCCTGTCCTTGCAAGGTGCAGAAATAATCACTTTCTTTGCCCCGGCTTTTAGATGCTTGCTCGCTCCTTTGGGATCAGTAAAAAATCCCGTGCACTCCAAAACCACGTCTACTCCCAATTTTTTCCAAGGAAGTTGAGTTGGATCTTTTTCTGTCAGCATCTTGCAATTAATCTTTTTATCATATCTTCCATAAACAGAATCATATTTCAAAAGATGCATCAAAGTTTTATTATCAGTCAAATCATTAATCGCTACAACTTGAGTACCAGGACTTTCAATTAGTTTTTTAAACGTTGGCCGACCAATCCGGCCGAACCCATTAATTGCTACTTTAATCATATAGGCATGATGCAAATCTACCTGCCTCGCCGGCAAGGCGGGCAAATGAAATGCTAATCTACGAATTACGAATTAGTACAAATATACAAATATTTGTGCTGAACCCGTCCACGGATCGGACTAGGGTATATTTGTAGAAATTTGTATTTTTGTAGTCTTAATTATTATAATTCTTTTTTTTTGAAATATAAGGCAACAAACCACCGGTAAGCAAGATTTTGCGCTGTCTTTCTGATAATTCATAGCTTACTTCAAACTTTCTCTTTTTTGTAATGTTCTTCACTAACAATGGCTTATTTTTAGATAACAATTTTCTGATATTTAAAATTTCTAGTTTATCATCACTATTTATTTTATCATAATCAAGGCTTGATTTAAAGACCAGAGGAATAATGCCAAAATTAACTAAATTAGCCGAATGAATTCTCTCGAAAGATTTAGCAATTACTATCCTAACCCCTAAAAACATCGGGCACAAAGCAGCATGCTCCCTTGAAGAACCTTGTCCATAACTTATTCCTCCTACAATTATGTTATAATTTTTTTTGGTCTTATTTTCTCTTGCTCTCTTATAAAAACCGCTATCTATTATTTCAAAAGTGAATTTTGCATATTCAGGAATATTAGAACGATACTTCATTCTGCTACCGGCTGGAATAATGTGATCGGTGGTAATATTGTCGCCTACTTTAATAGCTACCTTTCCAAAAATTTTTGCTGGCAAAGAAGTGTTAAAAGACACCTTTTTAATATTTGGACCTCTATATATTTTGACTTTTTCTCGGTTTTTTGGAGGTGTAATAATCATGTTATCATTCAGATAAAACTTTTTTGGTATCTCTATCTTGGGGTAATTCACCTTAGGGTTTCTAGGATCAATTATTTTCCCAGTAATAGCAGCGGCAACAGCGGTCTCGGGACTAGTTAAATAAACTTTGGCACTCTTGGTTCCTGAACGGCCAAGGAAATTTCTATTGGAAGTCCGGATTGAAACTGCATTAGTTTGGGGTGCCATGCTATTACCAATGCAAAAGCCACAAGCCGGCTCCATAATTCTTGCTCCTGCAGTAATTAAATCTGCTAACGCTCCTTGTTTAGCGATATTCTCAAGCACTTGTCTTGAGCCGGGGGAAATCACAAGGTCGATATCGGAATGAACGCTTCTGCCTTTTAATATTTTGGCCACTGTCATTAAATCTTTATAAGAAGAATTAGTACAACTCCCAATACAAACCTGATTAACTTTCATTCCCTCCAATTCTTTTACTGTTTTAATGTTTCCAGGATTATGGGGACAAGCAACCAATGGAATAACCTTGGCTAAATCAATATCAACTATTTTTTCGTATTTTGCATTATTATCAGCTTTTATTTCAATCCAATCGCCTTCTCTTTTCTGGACTTTTAAAAACTGCTTGGTGACTTCATCGCTGGGAAAAATTGAAGTAGTAACTCCGGATTCAGTGCCCATATTAGCAATAGTTGCTCTTTCTGGTATGGAGAGTGTTTTAACCCCTTGGCCACCATACTCAAAAGCATAACCGACATTGCCCTCTGTGGAAAATATTTCCAAAATCCTCAAAACTATATCCTTTGCCGAGATCCAAGGCAGTAATTTATTTTTTAAATTTATCCTAATTACTTTAGGATAAATTAAGTAGAAAGGTTCGCCCCCCATGGCCACGGCAACATCTAAACCTCCGGCTCCAATGCCTAACATCCCTAAGCCTCCAGCGGTAGGAGTGTGACTATCTGAACCCAATAATACCTTACCTGGTTTTCCAAATCTTTCTAAGTGAACTTGGTGGCAAATTCCATTGCCGGCCTTTGATAAAAAAACACCGTATTTAGCAGCAACAAACTCAAGATATTGATGATCGTCAGCGCTTTCAAAGCTCGACTGAATTGTATTATGATCTATATAGCTTAAAGATAATTCTGTTTTTATTTTAGGAAAATTTAAAGCCTCAAATTGCAAGTAGGCCATAGTTCCGGTGGCGTCTTGGGTTAAAGTCTGATCTACTTTAATGGCAATTTCTTCGCCGGGTCTAAATTCTCCCCCTACAATATGCTGCTCTATTATTTTTTGAATTATACTTTTGGGCATATTTGCTATCATGCTCCTTTTTATAACTCATTAATAATCGCCTGGGCCATTTCCTGGGTCCCCACGGCCGTGGGATCATCTCTATCCTTTTTCAAATCATAAGTTACAAACTTTCCCTCCTTAACAACTTTCTGCCAAGCTAATTTTAGTCTCTTTGCTGCCTCTTTTTCTCCTAAATACTTAAGCATCATGACCCCAGAAAGAATTGTTGCCGAAGGATTTACTTTATTTTTTCCAGCATATTTAGGCGCTGCTCCATGAGTTGGTTCAAAAATAGCTATTTCGTCACCAATATTCGCTCCTGGCGCTACTCCTAAGCCACCGACTAAACCAGCGGTTAAGTCGGAAATTATGTCTCCATAAAGATTAGGTAAAACCAAAACATCAAAATTCTCCGGTTGTCGAATAAGCTGCATAGCCATATTATCAACGATTACTTCTCCAAATTCAATTTGATTATACCTTCTCGCAATCTCCCGAGCCGCCTCTAAAAACAAACCGTCAGTAAATTTCATAATATTTGCTTTATGAACGCAAGTTACTTTTTTTCTTTTATTCTTAAGAGCATACTCAAAAGCAAAATTAAAAATCCTTTTCGAGGCAAAACGAGAAATGGGCTTTATCCCCAAGGCAGAATCTGGTTTAATATTTTTTCCTGTTTTTTTCTTAAGCCAATCTAAGAGTTCCTTGGTTTCCTTTTTACCCTGTTCGAATTCAACTCCCAGATACAAATCTTCGCTATTTTCTCGAATAATAACTAAATCAACTTTTTTAGATGACGAAATGATTCCAGGATATAATTTACAAGGACGAACACAGGCATAAAGATCGAGTCTCTGCCTTAAAGCCACATTAATAGAACGAAAGTCTTTTCCTATCGGGGTGACAATGGGTCCTTTTAGGGCTACTTTATTTTTTTTAATTGACTCGATAATCCTCTCTATATTTTTACTCCCTGTTTTTATCTCTTCCCACTCTATTTTTACACCAGTAGCCTCAATACATTTTCGCGCTGCTAAAATCACTTCTGGCCCAACTCCATTTCCTGATATTAAGGTTATCTCATGTTTCATGATTACTTTCTTAAATAATTAAAAGCGCTTAAAGCAGCAACAGCTCCTTCGGCGCAAGCAGTAATTATTTGTCTAAAATTATTAGAACCCATGGTAATATCTCCAGCCGCAAAAATAGCAGGAACATTTGTTGTTTGGTCGCTACCTATCTTAATATATCCGCTTCTGTCAGTTTTTATCCCCAAATCTCTAATTAATAATGTGTTGGGAACGATGCCGGTTTCCACAAAAAGCCCCTCAACTGCTATTTCTTTTTTATTTTTATCTAAAATAATCTTTTCTAAGTTTTCTCTTCCTTCAACACAAATAACATTGGCTCCATAAATTACTTCTATATTTTTAGTTTTTTCCACTCTATCAACCCACAAAGTATCTGCTCTTAATTTTTCTCTTCGGTAAATCAAATAGACTTTGCGCGCCTCTTTAGCAAGCATTACAGCCTTCATTGCCGCCGCATTAGCCCCACCAATTACTGCTACGGTTTTATTTTTACCCCCTCCCCTGTCCTCAAATTTGTTAATATTTTTAATATTTAACTTTCTAGTTTCTGTGCCAAAAGCTAAAATTAATGTTTTAGCTCGATATTTATTTTTAGTCGAAAAGATGTTAAAAATCCTTCTATCTTTTTTAATTCTTTTAACTCTCTCTTGCTTTAAAAATACTTTTAAATATTTCTGATGCGCCTTAAATCTCTCAACCAACTCTTTTCCCGAAACATTAAAAACCCCTGGATAATTTTCTACCTTGTAAGCTTTATTAATCGATCCTCCTTCTTCTTCTCCGATCATTAAAAAATCTATGCCGAAGTTCTTGGCATAGATAGCAGCCGTTATTCCGGCCGGCCCCGCTCCGATTATGATTAAATCATAAATTCTTGTCATTTTGTTTTTAAATAATCACTAACTGTTAAAGCTGCTTTGGCACCTTCGCTGGCGGCAATTACAATCTGCTCGTATTTAACATCAGTTATATCGCCAGCTGCAAAAATACCTTTAGTTTTTGTATTATTATCCCTATCGACTTTTATTTCCCCGATCTCATTAAACTCCACCAATCCTTCAGCAAAGCCTGCCTTAGGCATCATTCCAATAACTACAAAAACTCCCTGAATCTTCGTTTCTGTATCTTTGCCAGTATCTCTATTCTCATAAATTAAGCTTTTAACAAACTTATCCCCTCTAATTTCCTTCACAGCTACATTGGTATAAATTTCTACTCTGCCTGTTTTTTCTAATTTCTCCTTAGTAGCTGAATCGCCACGCGTTTCTTCTAAAAATTCTAAAATATATATTTTCTTAGCATATTTTGTCAAATCTAAGGCTGCATCAAAACCAGCATTTCCTCCACCAATTACTGCCACTTCCTTATCTTTAAACATTGGCGCATCGCAAGTAGAGCAAAAACTTACTCCCTTTCCTTTAAATTTCTCTTCGCCTGGGATATTCAAAGCTCTGGGAATTTTACCAGTTGCTATTATTACTGTCTTTGTTTCATATTCCTCGTCATTATCTCTAACTATAAAATTATTATTCTTTTTTTCTAAATCAATCGCTTCTTTCCCCTCTTTCATTTCTATTTCATACTCTTTTAGGTGTTCCACCATCTTATTCATTAAATTAATTCCTGAAATAGATTTCTCGCCTGGCCAATTCTGAATATCCGAAGCTTCAATTATCTGACCACCCCATTCTTTAGTAATAAGAAGGGTTTTTAATTTTTTCCGAGCAGCATAGATACCGGCAGTAATACCGGCCGGGCCACCACCAATTATTATTAAATCATACATCATAAATTTACTCAGTTATTTTCAATAACTGGCTGATTTTTTCCTTATCAAACCCCACCACAATTTCTCCATTTATATCCACAACCGGCACTCCCATCTGGCCGGATTTCTCAACCATCTCGTCTCTGGCTTTTTCATCCTGGGAAACATCAATATCCTCAAATTCAATATTATGCTCCTTGAAAAATTCCTTAAGGGTTACACAATAAGGACAAGTTGGGGTGCTAAAGACTTTTATCATATACTACTATTATACACTATCTTTAAATGCTTGACAAAAGCAAATCTGTGGATTATATAAGGAACATGAAAAATAAAAGCCGCTCTACAATCGAACGGCTTTTCCTATAAAAAACTGGCTAAGCTTAGCCAGTTTTTTTATTCTCCAAAAATCCTCTGCCAATTTTTTATCAATTCTTGGGCTCTAATTTTAAATTCTTCGGCTTGTTGTTTCAACTCCTCCTTCTTTATCCCGGAAACCGATTTTACAGCTTGTTCGTAGCCTTTCTTGGTAATTTCAATTACCCTTTCTATCGCCCCTCTGGCCTCATCAGGAACCAGTTCATAAACTTTTAGTAAAACATCTTGATTTTTCAAAATAGATTCAGAAACTTTCTCAAGGGCTTGATTTATTTTCTCTTTGACTTTCTGCTTGGCTTCTTCTTGGGCTTTTTTTGCTATTTTTTCTGCTCTGGCAAGGGCTTTATTAAGATATTTTTCGTACTCTTCCAATAATCTTTTGGTTAACTCTTCCTTGCCTTTCTCAGCCATCTTTTCTGCCTCATAGAGTCGCCTTTCAGCTATCTTACTATAACGCTCGGCTTTTTTGACGTCACCGAAACTAATAAAAATAATAAACTTCTCATACCAGATCTTTATTTTATAAAACGGACTATCCGGCATTATTTCCGGACCCGGCAATCCATCTAGAATACCCGCCTTCGCTAAAGCTACGACGGGCAAGCCCGCTTGATTGTGAATAACGGGGATAAAAACTAGGACGAGAATTGTAAAAATAATTATTTTTTTCATTCTATATTTATTTTACCATTTCTTTTTTATATTTCTCAATCGCATCCCTTAAAGCTTTTGTTACCAATTGAGCGCAATGGATTTTTAGAGGCGGCAAAGCCCCCAAACCTTTAGAAACATCCTGAAAACCGATTTTTAACGCTTTATTTAAAGTCTTTCCCTTGGCTAACTCGCAAATCATATCAGATGCGGCAATAGCTGCAGCGCACCCAAGAGTTTCAAACTTAATATCTTTTATTTTTTTAGTCGGCTTATCAACCTTTAAATACAAAGTCAAAAGGTCCCCGCACCTCGGATTTCCAGCCTTGCCAACAGCATCGGGGTTTTTTATTTTCCCGAAAAATTTAGGATTAGCAAAATGTTGGATAATCTTTTTACTATACATGTTCCCTTCGGTCAAATTAAAATATTAAATATAAAAGATAAAATATTTTTGATTTTTTATATGTGTTTTTTATATTTTGTTTTTTATTTTTTATTTTACCTACCTGATATCTTACGTAGCCTTTCTATAACTTTCG
>JAUWHN010000016.1 GCA_030605865.1 Candidatus Portnoyibacteriota bacterium | reverse complement strand
AAAAGATGAATGGGATATTCCTGCTTTTGTGAGAAGAAAGAAAAAGAAATAACATAAATTTTAAATAAAATCTCCGGAGAACAGTTCCCCGGAGATTTTATTTTTATGGGCTATTTTTTAGGAATTTTCAAACTTTTCTTCGTTTTCTTTGTCTTCTGGTGCTTTTGATTCTTCTGCTTGCCCTGAGCTTGTCGAAGGGCCAATCAATACTTTTCTCGGTTTTGCGCCGTCGGCTGGGCCGATTACTCCTTGGTCTTCTAGCATATCCAGAAGTCGGGCAGCCCGCGCATAGCCGATTTGAAGCCGGCGTTGAAGATAAGAGGCTGATGCTTTGCCTACTTGAACTACTAATTCTTTTGCATCTTCATAAAGCGGGTCATCAACATTAGCTCCTACGCCAAAAAGCGTCCTTCTACCTGGTTCGGGGGTGGTTACTTCTTCACTATATTCAGCGGTTTTTTCGCCTTTGATAAACTTAACAACATTTTTAATTTCTTTTTCTGAAACATAGATTCCCTGAATACGTTTAGGATAGGCAGTTTCCCCGGAAAGGAAAAGCATATCGCCATTGCCGAGCAATTTGTCAGCTCCAGCCATATCTAAGATTGTCCGGGAATCTACTTGAGAAGCAACCTGAAAAGCAATCCTACTGGTGATATTGGCTTTAATAAGGCCGGTAATTACTTCAACTGACGGCCTTTGGGTTGAAATAATCAAATGAATACCAACTGCTCGAGACATCTGGGCAAGCCGGATAATTGCTCCTTCTACCTCCCTGCCAAAAGCAGCCATAATATCAGCTAACTCATCAATAACAATAATGATGCAAGGCAAAGTCTCCAAGTCTGACTTGGTCTCTATTTCTCCTTTTTTTGAAACTATAGAATTATAAGAAAAAAGGTCTCTGGCCTTGGCCTCAGATAAAACTTCATAGCGTCTTTCCATTTCGCCAATCGCCCATTTTAGAGCATTGATAGTTTTATTTAATTCAACAATTACCGGAGTAAGCAAATGAGGAATATCATTATAGCGGGGAAGTTCTACTCTTTTTGGGTCTATTAGAATAAATTTTAATTCTTCCGGAGTCTTCTGATAAAGCAAAGTAGCAATTATAGAATTTATACAAATACTTTTGCCGCTGCCAGTAGCCCCGGCAATTAAAAGATGTGGCATTTTGGCTAAGTCTACCCAGAGAGGATTACCAGCTACATCTCTTCCTAAAACCAAATTTAGCCGCGAAAGATCTTTTCTAAGGTCAATCCCCTCTAAAAGATTTTTTAAGCGGACCAAGGTAATTGCTTTGTTAGGAATTTCAATGCCAACCATAGAACGGCCGGGAATAGGCGCCTCAATTCTAATCGGATGAGCAGCTAAAGCTAAAGACAAATCTCTGTGTAGGGCAGTAATACTTGAGAGTTTAACTCCGCTTGCTGGCCTTAAAGTATATTGGGTAACGGTCGGGCCAATGCTTACTTTGCCCATTTCTACTTCTATGCCAAAATTATCTAAAGTTTTTTGGATAATTCCAGCATTAATTCTAATATCGCCGCTGGAAGGAGAACCTTTATCACTTTCTAATAATTCAAGAGGGGGGAATTTATAATCAGAAATAGGCGGATGGGAAATAGCGGTTATTAATTCTTGTTCTGGTTCGGAGGGGCTTTCTTTCCGTTGTCCGCCGGCTGGCGGAGCGGATTGGCCTAAGGATTTTACTCTAAATTTTGGCTTTGGCAAAACCTTTTTTATAAAATTACCAAACCCTTCTTTTTTAGGAAGAGTGAGTTCAGAATATTCTATTATTTCTTCCTTTTCTTTAGCCCTTTTTCTTAAAGGAATATTAAAAGCCATTAAGATTGAGATTAAAATAAGTGCTAAAAAAATAACAAAAGAAGCCCATTTACCTAAAGCGTATAAAAATGGCCAACTAACCAAATAACCAACATAACCGCCTCTTTGTTGTTCGGGAAAAAGCACGTGAGCCAAGCTCAAAAATCCTAAAATAAAAATAATACTCCCCAAAAACACTGGAAGATAAACGCTTCGGTGAATATACCTAAGAATTATAAAACCAGCTATTACTAATACCACTGGAACTAAAAATATGCCCTTGCCTAAAAGCAAGTTAGCATATTGACGGAAACCCTCGCCAAATTTTCCAGCTGATCCGCTTAATCCTAAGCTAATCAAGATTCCCAATGTAAACAAGGCAATAACCACAATACCCCGTTTGGTTTCAGGATCAAGGCGAAGAAATTCCTTTTTCTCGGGCTCTTTTATTCTTTTTTTCCTGGGACGGCCAGGCTCTTTTCGTCTAGGCATGTTTCTTATATTATATTACCACAAATTCTAAAAAAATTATAGTAAAAAAATCGGTCCGATGTACATCGGACCGACAGCTAGAAACTCAAATTCTAAACACATTACTGTTTGGGTTTTGGTGCTTGTGATTTATTTTTAAATCCAGTTCCTGCTGGAATTCGTTTGCCAATAATAACGTTTTCTTTAAGCCCTCTTAAAGTATCTATTTTGCCTTCAATAGCAGCATTGATTAAGACCCGAACAGTTTCTTGGAAAGAAGCAGCTGATAAGAAGCTTTCAGTAGTTAGGGAAACTTTGGTAATACCCAAAAGAAGCGGCTGGCAGGTGGCTAATTGTTTTCCTTTTTTCTTTGCTTTGTCATTTTCTTCAAGAAACTTATCTTTTTCAATAATAACTCCCGGTAAAAGGTTAGTGTTTCCGGAATCCCTTACCTTAATTCGAGAGGACATCTGTCTGATAATTATTTCAATATGTTTATCATGAAGTCCTCCTCCTTGAGAAGTGTAGATATTTTGAACTTCTCTTAGAATATATCTTTGGGCAATTTCTTGGCCCGCCAGATTAAATAATTCTTTTAAATCAATAGGCCCTCCGCAAAGTTGCTGTCCTTTGGTTACTAAATCTCCTTTATTTACCCAAAGCCCAATTCTTAAGGGTACGGCATATTCTTTAAGAACTTGCTTTTTTGCTTTTTTCTCTCCACTAACCTCAATCCTAATAATATTCTGTTTCTCTTTTTCTTTAATATCTATAATCTTCCCATTTACTTCTGAAAGCATTGCTTTACCTTTAGGGAGGCGGGCCTCGAAAATTTCCTCAACTCGAGGAAGACCTCGAGTAATATCAGCTCCTCCGGCAATTCCACCGGTATGGAACGTTCTCATGGTAAGTTGGGTACCCGGTTCGCCAATAGCCTGGGCTGCTACAATGCCCACGGTCGCTCCTAATTCTACTAATTTATTTCTTCCTAAATCGTATCCATAGCACTTGCGACACAGGCCGAATCTGATTTTACAGCTTATAACCGATCGAACCCGAATTTTATCTAAACCAGCTTCATCAATTTTTTTAGCAGTCAATTTTTCAATAAGCCCTCCTTTTTTTGCTAATATTTTTTTGGTTTTAGGATCATAAACATCTTCCAATAAAATGCGCCCAAAAATTCGAGAAGCAAGTGGAATACCCAGGTCTTTAACATCTTCTTTATAAACAACTATTCCATTTTTATCACCGCAGTCTTCTTCGCGAATTATTACATCTTGAGCTACATCAATAAGGCGTCGGGTCAAATATCCAGCCGTAGCAGTTCTTAGGGCTGTATCCGAAGTACCCTTTCGCGCTCCATGAGTGGAGATAAAATATTCAAGAACATTAAACCCTTCTTTAAAACAGCTTTTTACTGGCAGCTCAATTATTTCCGAAGCAGGATTAATTACCAGACCCTTCATACCGATTATCTGAACCGTTTGGGTCCAAGAACCTCTAGCTCCGGAACTAAAAATAGTATAAATTGGTCCATTAACATCTAGGGATCGGGGAACTGCTTTAGCTATTTCTCTTTTGGTTTTACCCCATATTTCAATAATCCTAAAGCGTCTTTCTTGTTTAGTAAGGAGACCTTGTTGATATTGTTTTCTAATCTCGTCTGTTTCTCTTTCGGCTTGAGATACGAGCTTGGGTTTTTCTTTGGGGATACTTAAGTCATCTAAGCTCATGCTAATTCCTGATTTTGTTACAAAATGGAACCCCAGGTCTTTTATTTTATCTAAGACTTCGGCTGCTGTTTTTTGCCCCCATTTTTCTATTAAGTCATCAACTAAAGAACCCAGATTTTTTCGAGCTAATTCTTCGTTTACAAATTCAAAATCATCAGGTAAAACATCATTAAATAGAATGCGGCCTACACAGGTATCAATTAATTTGTTGTTTATGCGAAGCTTAATCTTGGCCTTAAGGTCTATTATATCAGATTGATAGGCTAAAATTGCCTCATCGGCATTAGCGAATATTTTCCCTTCTCCTTTTACTCCATCTCTTATTCTAGTCATAAAATAACAGCCCAAAACAATGTCTTGAGTAGGAATAACAATTGATTCTCCGGTAGCTGGTTTAAATAAATTCTTAGAAGAAAGCATAATTTCTTTAGCTTCTTTTTGAGCTTCAAAAGACAATGGCACATGAACAGCCATTTGGTCGCCGTCAAAATCAGCATTAAAAGCTAAACAAACCATTGGATGAATTTGGATAGCATATCCTTCTATTAAAACCGGTTTAAATGCTTGGACTCCGAGTCTGTGAAGGGTGGGGGCTCGATTTAAAAGAACATATCGGTCTTGAATTACTTCTTCAAGCATTTCCCAGACCTCGTCTGTCCCTTGCTCAATCAATCTTCCTGCTCCTCTAACGTTGTAGGTAATTTCATTCTCAATTAATTTTCGGATAACAAAAGGCTTAAAAAGCTCCAGAGCCATTTTTTTGGGAATTCCACATTGGTCAATCTTTAATTCGGGACCCACAACGATTACTGAACGACCAGAATAGTCAACTCGTTTACCCAAAAGATTTTGTCTAAATCTTCCTTGTTTGCCTTTTAACATATCAGCCAAAGACTTAAGCTGCCTTTTTTGGCCGGTTGAGGCGACTACTGCTCCCTGGCCCCTTCTTGCTGAATTATCGATTAAAGCGTCAACCGCTTCTTGAAGCATTCTTTTTTCATTTCTACAGATAACTTCAGGGGCATTAAGCTCTATTAATTTCTTCAGTCTATTATTACGATTTATAACCCGGCGATAAAGATCATTTACATCAGATGTGGCGAATCTCCCTCCATCAAGCTGAACCATAGGACGAAGGTTGGGAGGCATAACCGGAAGTACTGTTAAGAACATCCATTCCGGTCTAATGCCAGAGCCTTGCATTCTTTTGACAAGTCGCAGCTGTCTTAAAACTTTTCTTCTTTGAGATAATGATGTTTTTTTTGTTTTTTTCTCTGATTCTTTGACCATTTTATCAAGATCAACTTCTTTAACAATATTTCTTAATGCTTCAGCTCCAATGCCAGCTTCAAAAATATGTCCGTATTGCATACTTAGATTTTGATAAGCTACTTCTGATAAAATTTGATTTTTTTGAAGCCTTTTAACCTCTTCAACAGTTCTGTTTTTCACAACCTTAAGAGCCTCTTTTTCTTTTTTACTTTTAATATTCTTTAATTTTGTTTTATATTCTTTTTCAATTTCTTTTATTACTTTCATTTTACCCTCTTCGTCTATATGGGTAATGATATAAGCGCCAAAGTAGATAATCTTTTCTAAGTTTTGGAATGACATATTAAAAAAGAGCCCCATTTTAGAAGGTACGCCCCTCAGGAACCAAATATGTGAAACCGGGACAGCTAATTTGATGTGTCCCATTCGTTCTCTTCTGACAGAAGACTTGGTGACTTCCACGCCGCATCTGTCACAAACTATTCCTTTGAAGCGGATGCGTCTGTATTTGCCACAGTAACATTCCCAGTCTTTTTCCGGGCCAAAAATCTTTTCGCAAAATAAACCATCTTTTTCTGCTCTCTGGGTGCGGTAATTTATGGTCTCTGGTTTAGTAACTTCACCATGAGACCATCTTAAAATCTCTTCCGGACCAGCCAATTTTAGCTGAATTGCCTCAAGATCTTCTAATCTTCTAACATCTTGTTCCATAATTATTTTTGTTTCTCCTTAGATTTTTTCTTGTCCGCCATAGCTTTAGCGACGGCGGAAATCTTTTTTATCTTCTCTTTCTCCTTGGATTTCTTTTTAGTCTTTCTCTTTTGGGCCTTTTCACTAACCTTTTTTATTTCCTCAACCCTTGGCTTTTCTTTTTTGGCTTTAGCGTCCCGCAATGCTGTGGAGTCAGCAGCAGGCCGAGAGGCGGATATCAAATTAATTGAAAACCCTAATGATCTTAGTTCATTTAATAAAACATGAAATGAAGCTGGTATGTTGGGGCCTTTAATAGGATTACCTTTTATAATAGCATCATAAGTATTAGCCCGTCCCAAAACATCGTCTGATTTTATAGTGAGCATTTCCTGAAGAGAATTGGCAGCGCCATAACCTTCAAGGGCCCAAACTTCCATTTCACCAAACCTCTGTCCTCCAAATTGAGCCTTTCCACCTAATGGCTGTTGAGTAATTAATGAATAAGGGCCAATCGAGCGCATATGAATTTTATCTTCTACTAAATGAATTAATTTCATTACATAGGTATAGCCAACCGTTATTTTTTGCATGAATGGCTCTCCGCTTCTTCCATCATAAAGAGTTACCTTTCCGTTTTCAGGGAGACCTGCTTTTAGCAATTCTTTTTTAATTTCATCTACGCTTACTCCTGAAAAGGGCGGACTGTAAGCCCGGTAACCCAGGTGTTTTCCAGCCCAGCCTAAATGGGTTTCTGATATCTGTCCAATATTCATTCGAGAAGCAACCCCCAAAGGATTAAGGATAATTTCTATTGGCCTACCATCTTCTAAGTAAGGCATATCTTCTTCTGGCAATATTTTAGAAATAACCCCTTTATTACCATGACGACCAGCTAATTTATCTCCAATTGAGATTTTTCTGAATTGGGCTACTTCTACACGAATTGTTTTTATGACTCCGGCAGGAAGTTTATCGCCTTGCTCTCTTGAAAATATTTTTATTCCAACAACTCGCCCTCTTTTGCCATGAGGAAGGGTTAAAGAAGCATCTTTAATATCTCGAGCCTTTTCTCCAAAAATAGCTCGAAGCAATCTTTCCTCAGCTGTAAGATCAACTTCTCCTTTGGGCGAAATCTTTCCCACCAGGATATCTCCCGGGATGACTTCAGCGCCAATTCTTATTGTGCCTTCTTCATCCAGATCTTTTAATCTTTCTTCTCCTACGTTGGGAATATCAGGTGTAGTAATTTCCGGCCCTAATTTAGTATCCCTCACATCACAGGAAAATTCTTCAATATGTATTGAACTAAATCGATCGTCTTTGACTAATTTTTGAGAAATTACTATTGCATCTTCAAAATTAGCTCCTGCCCAAGGCAAAAAGGCAACTAAGATATTTTGCCCCAGAGCCAATTTTCCTTTATTTGTTGAAGCTCCATCTGCCAAGACATCACCCCTTTTAATAATTTGATTTTTTTTAACTATTGGTTTTTGATTAATACAAGTATATTGATTAGTTCGAGTAAAACTGTGAAGTTGATAGGTTGTTTTAAAGAAATCAGAACTAATCTCCATTAATCCACCTAATTTCTTTTTGGATTTTTTAGTTTTTGAAGTGGGGATTAATTTAATTCCTGAAAAGCGTGAGCTAAATTTATCTAGTTTTATTTTCTTTGAATGTTGAATAACAATATGGTCGGCATCTACTTCTGTAATTTTTCCTCCTTCATGAGCCGATATCATTTGTCCAGAATCTTGGGCAACCCTTTCCTCAATTCCAGTTCCAACCAGCGGAGCTTGAGGATTAACCAGAGAAACGGCCTGTCGTTGCATATTTGAACCCATAAGAGCTCGATTAGCATCATCTTGTTCCAGGAAAGGAATAAGAGCCGTTGCTACACTGACGCACTGATAGGGCGAGATATCTATATAGTCAATTTTATCTCTGTCTGCTACTCCTGGCTCTCCTTTTATTCGAGCCTCAACTTTCTGGGTTAAAAAATAACCCTTTTTATCCAAGGGTACACCAGCGTGAGCAATAATATATTTTTGCTCTTCGCTTGCATCTAAGTAGATTATTTCTTTTGTTATTTTGTTGTTTTTTACTTTTTTATATGGAGTTTCAATAAAGCCGTATTTGTTTAGTCGGGCATAGGTAGCTAAATGACCAACTAATCCAATATTCGGGCCTTCGGGGGTTTGGATCGGGCAAATCCGTCCATAGTGAGATGAGTGAACATCTCTAACCTCAAATCCCGCTCTTTCTCGGGCCAATCCGCCGGGCCCCATGGCTGAAACTCGGCGCTTGTGTTCAAGTTCAGCTAAAGGATTGACTTGGTCCATAAATTGAGAAAGCTGTGAAGAGGTGAAGAATTCTTTAACAGAAGCAATTAAAGGCCTTGAGTTTATAAGTTGGGCAGAAGTTATGGTATAAATATCAAGAGTTGACATCCTGTCTCTAATAATCCGTTCCATTCTAGTGAAACCAACTCTAAGTTTATTTAAAAGAAGTTCTCCCAATGGTCTTACTCGTCGATTTCCCAGATGGTCAATATCATCGCCAGTAGCTTCCGGGTCGTTATTTAAACGAATAATTTCTTTAATTATTAAAATTAAGTCATTAAGATGTAAAATTCGATACTCTTTATTTAGGGGAGTTTCGGCATTTAATCGTTGGTTCATTTTGAATCTTCCTACTTCAGCTAAATCATAACGATCAAAGTTAAAAAACATATTTTCAATTAACTGCCTGGCATTATCAACTACTGCTAAATCGCCTGGTCTAATTCTTTTATAAACTTCAATTAGTCCCTCAGCTTGGTTTTTAGAAGGGTCTCGTTTAAGGGTTTCTTCAATATGTTTAAATTCGTCCTCAATATCTTTAAATTGCTTAATTATTTCTTCATCCCTTTCTATGCCAAAAACCCGAATTAAGGCAGTTACAGGAACTTTTCTTTTTCTGTCAATTTTAACCGAAATTACTCCATTAGTATCGGTTTCGAATTCAAGCCAAGCTCCTCGGTTAGGAATGATTTTGGCTCCATGCAGTTTTTTTCCCTGGGTATATCCCAGGGTAAAAAAAACGCCCGGGGACCTGATGAGCTGAGAAACCACTACTCTTTCTACTCCATTTACGATAAAAGTTCCCCTGGGCGTTATAATAGGAAAGTCACTCAAGAAGATTTCTTGTTCTTTTATTTCTTTAGTCTTTTTGTTATTTAGTTTAACTTTAGCTCGCAAAGGCGCTTCATAAGAAAGGCCATATTTTTTTGCTTCAGCTTCATTGCACTTGGGTTCGTCTAAAGAATAATCTTCAAAACTTAATTCTAAATCTTTACCGCTATAATCTTTGATTGGAGAAACTTCTTCAAAAAGCTCTTTCAAGCCATGTTCTAAAAACCATCGATAACTATTAAGCTGAACCTCAACAAGGTTGGGTAGAGGATGTAGGTCTTTTGGATATTTTGAGAAGCATTTAATCATAAAAAATTTCCCTCCTTAATTAGGGTTAAAAATATTTTAGTATTAAATTGTTATCCAGAAAAAGTTAAAATATTTTTAGGAAATCAGACTTCCTTTAATTTTAATGCTTTTTCAATACTTCTAACTATTCTGTAGGAAGTATACCTATTCTTATTTAAATCAATGGTTTGTATATTTTTAATAGCAGTCATTCCTATTCTACTCTTTTTAAAAATTTTGTCAAGTCCCTCAAGTACTTTTTCCGCATTTCCTACTGTTTCCCTGCCAATAACCAGGTTTTTATCCTTCAAAATAACCTCCACAGGCACCTTACCTTTTTGGCCTGACTTTTGAATTTTGAATATAAGATTCATAATTGAGTTAGCACTTTCGGGCCTTTTGAGGTGATGGTGATGGTGTGTTCAAAGTGAGCCGAGAGAGAGTTGTCAACGGTTTTGTACCCCCAGCCGTCTTTGGTTTTTTCAACCTGCCAGTCGTCGACGGTTACCATTGGTTCAAGGGCTAAAACCATGCCTACTTTTAGTTCTGGACCTTGGCCAGGATTTCCATAGTTAGGAATCTTTGGTTCTTCGTGAACTTTTTTTCCAACTCCATGACCAACTAATTCCCGGACAACATTGAACCCATTCTTTTCCACATATTTTTGAATCGCATAACCAATATCTCCCAAATGACTACCCGGTTTCGTCTGTTTAATTCCAATTTTCAGCGCTTCTTTAGTTATTTTTATTAATTTCCTTGTTTTTTTATCTATCCTTCCTATTGGAATTGTAATCGCCATATCAGTATAATATCCTTCAAATCTAATCCCTAAATCCAAACTCAAAATATCTCCCTCTTTTAATTTTCGTTTTCCAGGAACTGCGTGAACAATCTCTTCGTTGATAGAGGTACAAAGCGCAGATGGGAATCCTTCAAATCCTTTAAAAGAAGGCTTGGCACCCCAGGAAAAAACAAGGTCTTCGGCAACCTTGTTTAAATGCTTTGTTGTTACGCCGGGTTTAACTTCTTTTTTCAATTCTTCAATTATCTTCGCCAAAATCTTTCCACCCTGACGCAATATCTCTATTTCATTTTCACTGTAAATTCTAATCATCTTTCTATTGCCTTTAAAATATCCTTAAACACATCCTCAATTGACTGCTCGCCGTTGATTTCTTTAACAATAACACCAATCTCTTTAAAATATTTAAATAACGGATAAGTTCTTCCTGTGTATTGTTTAAGACGAACTTTTATAACCTCTTCTTTATCTAAGGTTCTAGTAACGAGCTTGCCACTACATTTTGGGCATTCTTTTAATTTTTGAGTCTCCTTGGTAAAGGGTACTGGATATCGGCATTTTGAACAAAGCTTTCGTCTGGTATTTCGCCAAATTGCTTGTTTGTTGCTTATTTTAAGCTCCAGGACCAAAATATTCTCAACTCCATAAAGATCTATCAAAAACGGCATTAATTGTTTTCCTTCATGCAGCGTTCTTGGCGAACCAGCCAAAATTATATTTTTATTTTGTTCAGCCAATTCCTTAATCTTTTTCTTAACTATAAAACTGACAAATGGCGGGCTGCATATAATTCCTTTATCAAATAACTTTTTCTCATCAAGCAGATAGAACTTTTCGCCATCATCAATTTCAATATAATCACTCTTTTTTGCGTTAGTCCAGCTTTTCTCCAAAACACGAGCTGTTTCAAAGTAATACAAGTTTATCTTTTCAGCTAATAATTCTGCCTGAGTTCCTTTTCCCGCTCCTGGCGGACCAATTATAATAACTGCAAATTTTTGACCTTTTTTCATATCGTTAAAACCCTTCATAGTCACGCATAACTAATTGGGATTCTACTTGCTTCATTGTTTCCAAAACCACGCTGACCACAATCAAAATCGCTGTTCCTCCAATAGTCATTGCTGTCACACCGGTTGCACCCCTGACCATTAAAGGCATAATAGCAATAAAACCCAAGAATAAGGCTCCAACCAAAGTAATTCTATTTAAAATTTTATGAAAAAAGTTGGCAGTATTGGGACCTGGACGAATCCCGGGCACAAAGCCGCCTTGTTTTTGAATATTATTGGCAATTGCATTGGGGTCAAAGGTAACCGCTGTATAAAAATAGGTAAAAAGAACTACTAAAACAAAATACATTACTGCATAGAAAAGTTGATTTTCAAAAAGATTACCAAAACTTTGGGCTAAGCCGGCTATAAAAGGATTGTCAACCTGGGAGAAAAAATTAGCTATCATACCTGGAAAGAGCATAATAGATAAAGCAAAGATAATTGGAATAACTCCGGCCTGGTTAACCCGTAAAGGCAGATGAGTTGAAACTCCGCCGTATACCCGACGGCCCCTTATTCTTTTAGCGTAAGCTATGGGGATATTCCGTTGGCCTTCGCTAATAATAACCACTCCAACAATAACCAGCAAAGCTACTACTATAAAAGCAAGATATGAAGGAATTTGAGCAGCATCAAAAGTAACCAAGGTCTGACGAGCAGACATTGGAAACCGGGCAATAATACCAGCAAAAATCAAAAGAGAGATTCCATTGCCAATACCTTTTTCAGAGATTAGCTCACCCAACCACATTAAAAATATTGCTCCTCCGGTAATTACAACAATAGCGGTAAGAAAAGAAAATGGCGCAATATGGGGAATCACTTGTTGGCTTTTAAGTAAGGTCAACATTCCATAGGCTTGAAGAGAGGCCAGAGGAATAGTAAGTATTCGACCATACTGGTTAAATTTCTGCCGACCCTCGGGTCCTGATTCATGATATATCTCTTTTAATTTGGGGAATATCATTGTTAAAAGCTGTAGAATAATCGTAGAAGTAATATAGGGACCAAGACCAAGCATGATTATGGAAAGATTACTCATTGCTCCGCCGGTAAAAATATTAATCAGGCCAAAAAGCTGATTGCCTTCAAAAAAGGATTTTAATTTTTCAATATCAATTCCAGGAACCGGAATATTGGCAGCAATTCTAAAAACCACCAAAATAGCAAAGACAAATATTATCTTTTTGCGAAGATCTTTAATTTTGAATAGTAATTTTATTTTTTCAAATACTTTAGCCATAACCATGATGCAAATCTACCTGCCTCGCTGGCAAGGCGGGCAAATGAAATGCTAATCTACGAATTGCGAATAATTTTTAAATTTTTACGTTTGTGTTTTTTATTTTTTATTTTTTATTTTTGGTTTTTTAGTAACTTTCTGCCCTTTGAGTATTTTCTCCACCGATTTCGAAATTAAACATCTTTCAACTGTCAATTTTTTGCTAAGCTTACCTTGTCCTAAGATTTTCACTTTTGGCATCTTCCCTTTTACTTTACCAATTAATCCTTTTTCCAACAATGTTTCGGGGGTGACTTTCCCGCCGGCTGGAAAATGTTTTTCTAAATCTTTTAAATTAACAATTTGAGGTTTTTTCTTAATAGATTTAAATCTATATCCTCGTTTTTTGGGGATTTTTTTAATAATATCCCGTAAGGCAGGTCGGGGTCCTCGACCTGCTCTTGATTTTTGTCCTTTAACTCCTCGACCAGAATAAGTGCCGCGTTTACCACCGCGGCCAATGCGTTTTTTCTTTTTGGGTCTATGTTTGGGTTTTAATTCGTGTAACTGCATTATACTTTTAGCTTTTCTAAGGCTAAAATTGTTGCCCTTGAATTGTTTAATTTATTATTCGTTCTTCCAATAATCTTAGCAGTAATATTTTCAATACCACCAAGAACACAAATTACCCTTATTGTTCCTCCAGCAATAATTCCTCGCCCCTTGGTAGTCGGTTTTAATAAAACTTTTGCAGCACTGTATTTTGCCTCAACCTGGTGAGGGATTGTCTTTTCTTCGGTTAAAGGAATATTGATAAAATGTTTTTTTGCTTGTTTAATTGCTTTGTCTACGGCAATACTTACATCAGCTCCCTTAGCCACTCCGACGCCAACTTTGCCTTTTTTATTACCAACTATTACAACTGCCCGAAAGCTAAAACGCCGTCCACCAGCTACCATTCGAGCGGTTCTGGTCACATCCAAAAGCTTGTGCTCAAATTCGGGCTTTTCTTGTACCATTGGTTCTCTAATTTTTATTTGTCTCTTAGGCATAAAACTAAAACTTTAACCCATTTTCCCGCGCGCCTTCGGCAAGGGCTTTTACTCGGCCAT